>JAHWJV010000286.1 GCA_019348265.1 Gemmatimonadota bacterium | reverse complement strand
GCCGGGTGAGAATAGGGCGGGGGCTCGCGGTGGGCCAGGGACCGAAATCACCAGCCGCGTGGGCATGGCCGCCGGGATCCCGTTAGTCGGCGAAGGCCGACTTCCTGTTGTCGTTGCCGCGAGTTTACTCGCCGGGCAGGGGTCCGACGCATCGCTCGGTGAGCCCGCTTCCAGCCCGGCGACTGAAGTCGCGGCAACACGGATCCGAAGCCCGCCTTCGCGGGCTGCTCGGTGGCCGACGAGCGCAGACCCCCCCGGTTCGCTTCGCTCCGGCAGTCCGGCGCTGAGTCACAGCCCGCTGGCGGCTGACGGAATACGTCAAGCCACCGACGACTGACCACTGAGGACTCCTGCCCTCTACCGCGCGCCTGCAGCGGTGTCGGGCAGCGCCTGCGTATCGACGGTGACGGACGAGTTGAGCCCGGTGTCTGACGGAGCGGCCGCCCCGGAGCCGTGACCGCCGCTCGCGGCGGCGCCGGCACCCTGGTCGGTGCCGCCGCAGGCCGCGAGGAGGAGCAGGAGAACGGCGGCGGCAGCGTGGGCGGCTCGAGCTGGCATGGTGGCCTCGCTTTCAATATGAGTACGGATCGGCCCGCTGTCGCCGGCGCGGCGAGCGGCGGCCCGGAGGACTAGTGCTCCGGTTCTTGCCACGGTCGGGTCGCCCGAGCAGGAGCCTTCGGGAGCGGACACAAGGTAGAGAGTCGCTGCAGATGCACAATCCCTTCCCACACCAGCTCATCCTCGGCCATCGTGGGGCGCCGTTCGACGAGCCGGAGAATACGTTGCGGGCGTTCGCGCGCGCGGTCGAGCAGGGTGCGGACGGCGTGGAGCTGGATGTCCAGCGGGCGCGTGATGGCGTGCCGGTGATCTCGCACGACGAGACGCTGGACCGCACGACCGGGGCCCGTGGTGCCATCGGCGACCACGACTGGTCCGCGCTGCAGCGGCTCACGGGAGCGGAGCTGCCCTCACTGGAGCAGGCCGCCGCGTGGGCCGCTGCCTCGGGAGCCTGGCTGAACGTGGAGATCAAGGTTCCGCGGGTCGAGGCGGCTACGGTAGAGGTCCTGAGGGCCGCTCGCCTCACCGAGCGGGTCTTCCTCTCGTCCTTTCACGCCGAGGTGGTGGGGGAGCTCGGCCGCATCGCGCCGGATCTCAGGCGCTTCCTCCTCACGGAAGCGTGGGACGAAGCGGCACAGGAGGCGGTGGTGGCGAGTGACGCTCAGGGCGTATGCCTGCACGTCGATGCCGCCACGCCGCTCGCGCTGCAGGTCCTCCGCAACGAAGCGCTCCCCGTCGTCGTCTGGACGGTAGACGCACCAACTCGTATCCGGGAGCTCCTCGAGGCTGGCGTGGCTGGCATCATCACCAATCGACCGAGGGTCGCGGCCGAGGTGCGGCGCGACGCCTGCGAATCGTAACCAGATCGAACCCTAATGTTAGCTATCGCGCTGCTGGCCGCCCTCTTCCAGGCGCCCGATACGGTTCCCATCTACGATTCCCTCGAGACCCGCGCGCTGGTGGAGCGCGCGATCGAAGCGACTCGCGAGATCCCTGCGGAGCTGCGCGACTACCGCGCCCGTGTGCAGAGCTCGCTGTACGTCACCGTCGCTCCCGACTCGGTTGCGGGCGGCGACCTGCCGGCGAGCGTCGACGAGATCGTCTCGACCCTTCAATGGGAGCGCACCGGATCGCTCCACCAGGAGGTGCAGGGGCATCGCACACGGCTGCTGATCCCGCTTCCCTACACACTCGCCACGATCTTCCAGCGGCCCTGGATCATCCCGCACCTGTACGGCACCTCGCTGTACACTCCCTTCGCGGGACCGCGGGCGATCAGCCCTTTCGGGCTGCGCGGGCCGGAGGTCTACCAGTACGTGGCGGAGGATACGGTGGTCATCGAGGTGCAGGGGCAGCGGGTATCGCTGGTGCCGGTGTCGGTGCGGCCGCGGGTGAAGACCAGCGCCCAGATCCCGTTGCTCGTGCTCGGCACCTTCTACCTCGACACCGAGCGCGCCGCGGTCGCGCGCGCACGCTTCGGCTTCATCGGGGACGAGGGCGTGCTCCCCGCGTCGCTCGGGCGGCTCGAGAGCTTCTTCGAGCTCGACAACGCGCTCTGGAACGGACGGTTCTGGCTGCCCTTCCAGCAGCGCCGCGAGATCCTGCTGAACTCGCCTCTCATGGGCGGGGCAGTCGCCGCCCGGGTGCTCAACCGGTTCATGGAGCTCGATCTGAACACCGGCTGGCAGCCGACCGGTGAGCGGGTTCGGCTTACCTGGGGCTCCCGGCCGGATGCGTTCGCGGACTGGCGCGCGGATGTCGGCGCGGACGCGGGAGAGTACTCGACGCAGGATTTCGACGACCTTCGGATCGCGACCGAGACCGCGGACCCCGGCAGGACCGGACTCCGGGTGGGCGTCAACTACGAGCGGGCGAACCATCTCTTCCGCTACAACCGGGTGGAGGGGCCCTATCTCGGGATCGGCGGCCGGCTCACCCCCGCCGACACCCGCCGGGACAGGTGGCAGCTCTACGGCACCGCCGGGTGGGCTTTCGCGGAGGGCACCCCTCGCGGCGAATTGTCCGCGCGCTGGGGTCAGCAGGTCGCGGCCTCGCAGCAGCCTGGCGTGGATTGGGGCGCGCAGGTGGGCGTGTACCGCCGGCTTCACGACATCCAGCCCTTCCGGCCCAGCTACAACTGGGACCTCATCTACACCTTGCCGGCGCTGCTGTGGGGATCCGATCAGCGAGACTACTACGACGTGCGGGGGGCGGAGGCGGGCGCGACCTTCCGCTCCGGGCGCTGGACCGGCCGGCTGGGCGGGCGAGTCGAGTCGCAGGACTCCGTGGAGGTCCACACCGGAAGCTACCTGTTCGGCGTGGCGAAGGAGTTCGGGCCACTCGCCGGAATCGAGCCGGGCACCCACGCGGCAATCGAGGCCGGTGGCGGGTATGCGCTGGGGCCGGGAGCGTTCGGGATCGGAAACAGCGCGATCCTGCACGCCGACGCGGAGCTGGGGGTCGGAGACTTCCGCTTCACGCGACTGGTCGGACTGGCGAGCTTGAGGTACGGCCTTGGCCCTTTCACGCTGGCGACCCGGGTGGACGGCGGCCACGCCTTCGGCGGGCCGCCGCCCCAGCGACTCTTCCGCTTCGGCTCGACGGAAGGACTTCGAGGCTACGAGGCGAACGAGTTCGGCGGATCGACGGCGCTGCTCGCGCGCGCCCGCTTTCTGACCGGTCTACCACCGCGCTCGACCACCCCCATCGCGCGGGTCGGCTGGTTCCTCGTCCCACCGCTCCGCCCGTCACTGGTGCTGGTCGGGGAGAGCGGCTGGACGCGCATCGACGCTGACCAGGCGGATGAGCTGGCGCGTCTGCGCGCCCGCCCCACCGACGGCGCCCGCGCCGCCCTTGGCCTCGGCATCAGCATCCTGGAGGACGCCTTCACCTTCGAGTACCTGCGCCCGGTCGGAGAGCACGCGTCCGAACGTGAGGGCCGCTGGTACATCGGGATGACGTACTGGTACTGAACTGAATAGGGAACATGTTCCCTGTTCCCTGCCGGCAGGTCCCGTCTTTGCATCCTCCGGCGCCACCTGAAACGACCACCTTGTTCGCGCGGAGAGAAGCCCATGTCCTCGATCAATCGCCCCCTGGGAGGCCCCGTTCTGACCTTCGACCTGGAGGCCCTGCTGGGGGAGCTACGAGCCGAAGAGTCGTACGGCCGCAGTGGGCGCGCCGGCCGGACGCTCGCCAGATCCGGACGCATGCGCGTGACGCTGGTGGCCATGAGCACCGACAACGTCATCGGCACCCACCAGGCGGACAGCCCGATGACCCTGCACGTGCTCCAGGGGCACATCCGCTTCCGCACCGGGGAGGGGGAGCACGAGCTCCACAGGGGCGAAGTGCTCTTCTTCGGCCCGGGCGACGCTCACGACATCCGCGCCACCGAGGATAGCGCTCTGCTCATCACCCTCTCCGCGGTCGGCGACGACTACATGATCGACGACGCCGGGGCCGCCGGCGAGGGTCAGCTGAGCGGGTTGTGAAAGACTCGTCAGTCGTCAGTCGAGAAGCGCCGCGTTCTGACCCGGTTCCGAGGTGCGTCCTCAACTTCAGAGTCTGAAGACTGACGACCGACGACTGGAGACTGACGACTGACGACTGACGACCGAAGACTTCCCCTTTCCATCATCTCGCGTCTCTCGTGAAACCGCAGCGGCACTCCGCCATTCTGGATCTCGTCCGCAACGAGCGCATCTCGTCCCAGGAGGTACTTCGCGAGCTGCTCGGTAGCCGGGGGTTCGACGTCGCGCAGGCGACCCTCTCCCGCGACATCCGCGAGCTGGGGCTGGTAAAGGTCCCGGACGAGGAGGGGGGCTCAGTCTATACCGTACCGTCTCACGTCACCGAGCCGACCCCCGCGCTCTTCCGCCTCCTGCCGACGCTCTACCTGGGCTCCGACGGCGTGGGCAACCTCCTCGTGGTGAAGACCCTGACCGGGGGCGCCCAGCCCGTAGCGGCGGCGATCGATTGGGAAGAGTGGCCCGAAGTCGTCGGCACGATCGCCGGAGACGACTCGATCCTCATCGTCCTCCGCGGGCCCGAACACCTCCGCCCCGTCACCAATCGCCTCGAGCAGCTCGCCGGGATGTGATCGTCCCGAATCGCACCAGGACCCAGCTGACCACGTCCCACTCACGCAGCACCAGGCGAGCCGGTCCGATCGACCCGTACCTATTCAGCAGTGACCCGAGACACCATGCATCTGCTACCCGTTGCCCTGCTGACCCTCGCGATCGTCGCTCCTGCCGGGCCCAGCGCGCCCGATCCAGCGGAGTGCGCCCGTGAGAACCGCTTTTGCGCCGAGGTTCAGCGCCTGGCCTCCCATCCGGCGGTGCGCCGCGCGTTTGCCTCGATCGAGGGCGACGCGGCGCGCGCCCGGCGCGAGCTGATCGAGCTGACTCAGATCCCCGCCCCGCCCTTCAAGGAGGAGGCGC
>JAHWJV010000285.1 GCA_019348265.1 Gemmatimonadota bacterium | reverse complement strand
GCTCCCGGCATGGCTCCGCCTGGCGCGCCGAGATGTTCCCCGGGTCGCATCGTACGATCCGTGTCGAGGGCTCGCCGGAGCAAATCCTGATCGGTGCCGTCGGGCGTACCGGGATCGAGGGCCCCCTGGCTCCAGCGGGGGCGTGGTAGCTCGGCTCTCATCGCTCGACCGGCTGGTGCGGACGCGGTTCGCCTGACGCCTGCCACCCCTCGGTATGGCCCTTGCCGTCACTCCGCGTAAGTTTTAGGGTCGATCGCGCCGCCTGCGGGCGAGCGAGTTCTCAAGCCAAGAATTCTGACTTCGACATGGCGAGCACGAACGCGGGTGAGGATCGGATTCCGGAGCGGGCTTCCGTTCGGGAGCGCGTGTCGGTGGTGGTGGTGGAGCAATACGAGCAGATCGCGGCGATGATCGCCGCTCGGATGGCGGAGCTGATCCGGACCCGGAACGCCGAGGGTCGGAACGCGGTGCTGGGGCTGGCGACGGGGAGCACGCCGATCGGCGTGTACCGAGAGCTGATCCGGCTGCATCGGGAGGAGGGGCTCGACTTCACGAAGGTGATCACCTTCAACCTCGACGAGTACTACCCGATGGCGCCGGACAGCATCCATAGCTACCAGCGCTACATGTGGGAGAACCTCTTCGATCACATCAACATTCAGCCTGAGAACGTTCACATCCCTCGCGGCGACCTGCCGCGCGACGAGGTGGAGACGTATACGGCCGACTACGAGCAGGCGATCGCGGAGGCCGGGGGGATCGACTTCCAGATCCTCGGGATCGGGAAGACGGGGCACATCGGCTTCAACGAACCGGGGTCGGGCGTGCAGTCGCGCACGCGGCTGGTTGCGCTGGACACGGTAACGCGGCGCGACGCGGCCGCCGACTTCTTCGGCGAGGACAGCGTGCCGACGGAAGCGATCACGATGGGCGTGGCCACCATCCTGGGAGCTCGGGAGGTCGCGCTCATCGCGACGGGCGAGCACAAGGCGAGGATCGTCCAGCGCGCGGCGGAGGGCGAGATCGACCCGGACGTGGCCGCCACCTACCTGCAGAACCACCCGAACGCGACATTCTACGTGGATGCGGCCGCCGCGGCGGAGCTGACGCGCATCAAGACGCCCTGGGTGGTCGGGGAGGTGAACTGGGATCGGCCGCTGGAGATCCAGGCGGTGATGTGGCTCTCGCAGATGACGGGCAAGTCGATCCTGAAGCTGCACAACCAGGATTACCGCGACCATCACCTGAGCAGCCTGCTCGCGCGCTACGGCGCCGCGGGGCCGCTGAACGGCGAGATATTCAACACGCTGCTCTCCAAGATCCGCGGGAAGAGCCGACTGCCGCAGGGAAAGCGGATCATCGTGTTCAGTCCGCACCCGGACGACGACGTGATCAGTGCGGGCGGCATCCTGAACAAGCTGCACCAGAACGGCAATCAGATCGTCGTCGCGTACCAGACCTCCGGCAACATCGCGGTGTTCGACCACGAGGTTCGGAGGCATATGGACTTCGTGCGGCGCTTCGCCCGGGACTTCAGTGTCGGCGGGGGGCGCGTACTGGAGATCATGGACGAGGTGGACCAGTTCCTGGCGACGAAGGAGCCGGGGCAGGTGGACATCTCCCACGTCCAGCAGATCAAGAAGTCCATTCGCGAGGCCGAGGCGGTCGCCGGCATCGAGACGTTCGGAATGCGCCGAGAGCAGGCGTGTTTCCTGAACCTGCCCTTCTACCAGACGGGTAAGGTCAAGAAGGACGAGATCGGGCCGCGCGACGTCGAGATCACGCTGGAGCTTCTGGAAGAGCACCGGCCGGAATACATCTTCGTGGCGGGTGACCTGTCCGACCCTCACGGAACCCACCGGATGTGCCTCGAGGCCGTAGAGACGGCGCTGCAGCGATACAGCGGGCCGGCTCCGGAAGTGTGGTACTACCGGGGCGCATGGCAGGAGTGGACCGTGGCGGAGGCGGATGTGCTCGTGCCGATGTCGGAGGAGGAGCTACGCCACAAGATCCTGGCGATCTTCAAGCACCAGAGCCAGAAGGACAAAGCTCCCTTCCCCGGGCAGGACGACCGGGAGTTCTGGCAGCGCGTGGAGGATCGCAACACCTCCACTGCGCAAACCGTCGACCTGCTCGGTCTGCCCGAGTACTACGCGATGGAGGCGTACGTCGTCCGGAAGAACGGCAAGCCGCTGGAGACGGAGATGATCTCGACGTCGTCGCTGGCGGCGCCGCCGCGCATGCGACGGATGTCGGATTACCCGGGCGGAGTCGCGCGCGGCGGCGAGGAGCCGCGCCGG
This sequence comes from Gemmatimonadota bacterium, assembly GCA_019348265.1. Classification (GTDB taxonomy): domain Bacteria; phylum Gemmatimonadota; class Gemmatimonadetes; order Longimicrobiales; family Longimicrobiaceae; genus JAHWJV01. Next base: position 2,703 of record JAHWJV010000285.1, on the reverse strand, counting down.
GCGGATGGGCGGGCGCTCCAGGAGGCGCAGGCGGGCGACTAGAGCGCGCCAGCGGAAGCCAGATGTCAATTCTGCTCGGGATCGACGGCGGGGGAACCCATACGACGCTCGCGCTCGCCGACTCGAAAGGCAAGGAGCTCGCTCGGAGGACGGGCCCTGCCGGAATCGTGGATCCACGCGATCCGGAGGCCGCGGCGGCGATGCTCGCGAGACTCGCGAGAGAGACGATGACCGACGCCGGGCTCCAGGGCCCGGCGTCGGTGCTTTGCGCCGGCCTGGCGGGGGTCGGCAGCATCGAGGAACGCAGCACGGTGCAGGAGGCGCTCCTGCGTGCCGGCATCGCCGAGCGGGTGCTGGTGCGACCGGACGGCGAGACTGCCCTGGTGGGTGCCGTGGGTGGCGGCCCCGGCATCCTGCTGATCGGTGGGACCGGCTCGGTGGGGTGGGGCCGAGGGGACGACGGCCGCGTGGAGCATTGCGGCGGGTGGGGAATGATGGTGGGGGACGAGGGGAGCGGCTTCGGGCTCGGGCGCGCCGCGCTGGCCGCAGCCTTACGCGGTCATGACGGCCGCGGACCCGCCACCGCCCTGCTGGATACCTTTCTGCGTGAGCTGGATCTCGCGTCCGCGAACGACGTCCCGCCCTGGGTAGGCCGCGCGGCGAAGTCGGAGATCGCGGCGCTGGCCGTGTACGTGGTGCGGGCCGCGGTCGCTGGAGACGAGGTGGCCGAGCGGCTGGTTCAGGAAGGGGCGCAGGCGCTGGCGGAGCACGCCGCGGCGCTGGTCGAGCGCCTGGCGCCGTGGGTGGCGCCGCCACCGGTGGTCCTGCATGGCGGGCTAGCGAGGAACGCTACCTTCGGGGAGGCCGTGCGCCGCGCCCTCGCGGCTCTGCCGATGCCGCTGCAAGCCCGCGAGCCAGTCGGCGACGCGGTTTCTGGGGCGGTGCGGCTCGCGTGGATGGCGGCCGATCAGCAGCGCTGCAGATAATCCTTCCGCACCACCCGCACGCCATGCCCGCCGAAGTCCACCTCGGCGCGGTCGGAGACCATCGCGATGAGGACGCCGCGGCCGAACGTCTCATGAGCGACCTCCTCCCCGGGCTCGAAGCCGGTGGGCTCCGGGTCGGACACCAGCGCGAGCAGAGCCGACTGGTCCGGCTCGGGCGCGGGTGAAGAGTACGACGCGCGCTCGCGGTCCGGCGAAGTGTCGTTGTCGCAGTGCCCGCAGCGGTGGTCGTCCTGCGTCGTCTCGCCGAAGTACTCCAGGATCACCCGCGTGCGGCACTGCGCGGTGCGGCAGTACCGCACGACCGCTTCGAGCTTCTGCCGGTCCATCTGCCGGCGCTCCTCGTAGTCGTGCAGCTCCCGGCTCAGGTCGGTTCTGGTAACGTCCTCGGCGAGCCGCTCCCACACACCGCCTCGGTGCTCCCGCACCATTCCGCGGCGCTTGAGCAGCGTCAGGACGATGCGGGCCTTGCGGTGCGGGATGTCCGCCGCGGTGCCGATCTCGTCGAGCGGGCGCCGCTCCTCGAGAGGCATACCGTTCACCACGCGCGCCACCTGCGCGGCCTCGCCGATGTCGGGGTACTTGCCGCCGAGGAAGAAGCCCTGGATGGCCCGGTCTTCTTCCCGGTACAGGATCGCGCACCGCGCCGGCTGGCCGTCTCGCCCTGCGCGCCCCGCCTCCTGGTAGTACGCCTCCAGCGACCCTGGGAACTGATAGTGCACGACGAAGCGGATGTCCGCCTTGTCGATGCCCAGCCCGAAGGCATTGGTCGCGATGACCGCCTTCACCTGGCTGGCGGTCCAGGCGTTCTGTGCGTCCTCACGCTGCTTCGGGGTGCGCTTCCCGTGGTACAGCGCGAGAGGCCACCGACCGGAGAACTCCTCGTAGATACGCTCCGCCTCCTTCACCGTCGCCGTATATACGATCCCGCCGCCATCCGTCTCCCGGAGGATCCGCTCCAGCGCGGCGTCCTTCCGCTCCTCGTTGACGGTCGGGATCACCTCGAGCACGAGGTTGGGGCGGATCAGCTCACCGATGGCGCGGAAGGGGTTCACCATTCCCATCTGCGCCGCGATGTCGTCCTGCACCTCGGGCGGGGCGGTCGCGGTGAGCGCCAGGATCGGGGGGCGCCCGAGCCGCTGGGCGATCGAGCCCAGCATCATGTAGTCCGGGCGGAAGTCGTGCCCCCACTGCGAGATGCAGTGCGCCTCATCCACCACGAACAAAGAGACGTGCCGCTCCAGCAGCACGTCGAAGAAGTGCCGGTCGCGGAAGCGCTCCGGCGTCACGTACAGGATCTGCCCCTCACCCTGCCCGAGCGCGATCTCCTGGTCCGCCTGCTGTCGGTCCGTCAGCGACGAGTTGATCGTACGCGCGTCGATCCCGATCTCCTCCAGCTTGTCCGTCTGGTCCTTCATCAGCGCGATCAACGGGGACACCACCACCGTCAAGCCCGGAAGAAGGAGCGCCGGAAGCTGATAGATCAGTGACTTCCCAGATCCCGTCGGCATGATGACCAGGGCATCGCGCCCGTCGAGCACGGCCCGGATCGCCTCCTCCTGCCCCTGTCTGAACTCCTCCAGCCCGAAGCGCGCGCGCAGCGTCTTGCGCAGCGACTGCTTGGAATACTGCGGTGTGGCGGCCAATCGACATCCCCGCTTGTCGCGTGAAACGGCTACTCCCCCGGAGGCCTGGAGGA
>JAHWJV010000284.1 GCA_019348265.1 Gemmatimonadota bacterium | reverse complement strand
CGACTGATGACCCTGGTCACCAAGAAGTTCACGAAGACCAAGGGCCTCCCTGGAGGGGCGGCGCGCTCGCGGCTGTAGTCGAAAGACTCGACCCGGTTCATACGCGCGGCCTCTCGGAAGCATCGGGGGGCCGCTTCGTTTGGTAGAACAACTCATGAGAAGAGAGCGAGCCATGCATGTAGCAGTTCTGGGCGCCACCGGCGCGGTCGGGCGCACGATGCTCGAGGTGCTGGTGGAGCGAAACGTCCCGGTGGAGCAGCTCACGCTGCTCGCGTCGGAGCGGAGCGCCGGCCGGCGCGTGGAGTGGCAGGGCCGCGAGTACACCGTGCGGGCGCCCGGACCGGGCACGTTCCGGGGGGTCGACTACGCGCTGTTCTCCGCGGGCGCCGACCGGTCGAAGAGCTGGGGGCCGCGCGCGGCCGAAGAGGGCGCGGTGGTGATCGACAACTCCTCCGCCTGGCGGATGGACCCGCAGGTGCCGCTGGTGGTGCCTGAGGTCAACGCCGACGCGCTCGGGACGCTCCCCCGCGGTATCATCGCCAACCCGAACTGCTCGACCATCCAGATGGTGGTGGCGCTGAAGCCGATCCACGACGCCGCCAGTATCACGCGCGTCGTCACGACCACCTTCCAGTCGGTGAGCGGCGCCGGTGAGACGGGGCGCGACACCCTCCGGCACGAGCTCGCCGGGGAAGGCCTCGAGGGGTCCCCCTTCTCCCGCCGCATCGCCGGAAACGTGATCCCGCAGATCGGCGACTTCGACCCGGAGGGTTGGACCAGCGAGGAGCGAAAGATGATCAACGAAACGCGGAAGATCCTGTCGCTGCCGGATCTTCCCGTGGCCGCCACCTGCGTCCGGGTCCCCGTCGATCTCGGCCACTCGGTACAGGTCGCGGTCGAGACCGAGCGGGAGCTGTCACTGGACGAGGCAAGGCAGGCTCTCGCCAGCTTCCCCGGCATCATCGTGAGCGAAGGAGCCTCCGGGTTCCCGACCCCGCTGGAGACGGCGAACCGCGACGAGGTGTTCGTCGGCCGGATCAGGAAGGACCCGTTCCTTCCCCGCGTACTGCACTTCTGGGTCGTGGCCGACAACCTCCGCAAGGGCGCGGCGACCAACGCGGTGCAGATCCTCGAGGCGATGGCGAGGTAGGCAGGTGAGCGCAGCTTCATGCTGCGCACGAAGGCGTCCCAACGGGTCGGGTCGTCCGCGGCGAAAGCCGGCACGGTGTACCTGGTTTACCAATGGTAGGCCGCACGGTTATCATCACGGTGTACATGCCGCGCCCGCGGGGAGCACCTTCGAGACCATCCTCCAGTATCCCCTGGGTAGACCCTTCGCACGAGCTCACGAGATGAGAACATCGGTCGTTAGCCCGCTGCCTACATTGCTGCTCTCGCGCGTGGGGCTGCTCTCGCGCGTGGGGCTGCTCTCGCGCGTGGGGCTGCTCGCGGGCGTGGGGCTGCTCGTGAGCGGGGGTGGGCCGGCTGCGAGTCAGGTGACGGACGACAGCCCCCACGCAGCCACCCGTAGCGAGAGCTTCGAGAAGGTCGTGCTCGTGGAGGACGTGACGGACCCGGTGGAGCTGGCGATCGCGCCGGACAACCGGGTCTTCTTCATCGAGCGCGGCGGTGCCGTACGGGTGTGGGATCCGGACACGGAGACGACGGCGATGGCCGGCGTCGTCCCGGTGGCCACGCGCCTCGAGGACGGCATGCTCGGTATCGCCTTCGATCCGAGCTTCGAGCGGAACGGGTGGGTCTACCTCTACTACACTCCGGCCTTGCCGGAGCCGAAGAACGTGCTGTCGCGCTTCACGGTCGCCGGAAACCGCATCGACCCTGCGAGCGAGAGGGTCATGCTGGAGGTGCCGACCCAACCGGAGTGGTGCTGCCATCGCGGGGGCTCCCTGGCGTTCGACCCGGCCGGTAACCTCTATATCGGCACGGGCGACAACACGAACCCCCACCAGTCCGACGGCTTCGCGCCCATCGACGAGCGCCCGGGCCGCGAGGCGTGGGACGCGCAGCGTACCTCAGCGAACACGAGCGATCTGCGAGGCAAGATCCTGCGCATCCGTCCGCTCGCGGATGGGACGTATCGCATCCCCGAGGGGAACCTCTTTCCGGGCGGTCGCGGAGGCCGAGCCGAGATCTACACGATGGGGCACCGGAACCCTTACCGGATCTCCATCGACCGCCGGACGGGCTGGCTGTACTGGGGCGAGGTGGGACCCGACGCGGCCTCACCCGCGCAGGACCGGGGGCCCGCGGGTTACGACGAGTTCAACCGGACGGACCGGGCGGGAAACTTCGGCTGGCCCTACTTCGTCGGCAACAACCAGGCGTACCACGACTACGACTTCGCCGCGAGTCAGTCCGGGGTGCGGTTCGACCCGGGCGCGCCGGTCAACGCCTCGCCCAACAACACCGGCGCCCGCATCCTCCCACCGGCGCAGCCCGCGCTCATCTGGTATCCATACGGCAGATCAGAAGAGTTCCCCGGGCTAGGCCTCGGCGGCCGGGCGGCAATGGCCGGACCCGTCTACCGCTACGATCCCGGGAGCGTACACCCGCGAGGACTCCCGGAATACTTCGATGGCACCTTCCTCATCTACGACTGGGGGCGAAACTGGATCCAGGGGGTGAAGCTGGACGAGCGCGGTGCGGTTCAGAGGATCGAACGGCTCTTCTCGGAGATCCCCTTCGTTCGCCCGATGGAGATGGAGCTTGGACCCGATGGGAGGCTGTACGTCGTCGAGTGGGGGGACGAGTTCTGGGGTGGGAACGCGAACGCCCGGATCGTCCGGCTAGACTACTACGGCTCACCCCGCCGCCCGCCGGTGGCCTTCGCGGAGATCGCCCCCGCAGGGGGCGCGGAGTCACTCTCTGTCCACCTCTCGGCGTCGGGGTCCCGCGGCCGTTCGCCGGGTGTTCCGCTGACCTACGCCTGGGATCTGGACGGTGACGGGCGCGTCGATTCCGATCGCGCCGAAGGCAGCTACCGGTACCCCGCGCCGGGCCACTATATGGCTCGCCTGACGGTCACCGATGGCCAGGGGATGTCGGCGACCAGAAAGGTGGAGGTTGCCGTCGGGAACGCGCGCCCGGAGGTGACCTTCCTCTCGCCCGTTCAGGGGGGAGTCTTCGACTTCGGCGAGCCCGTCCCCTTCCGGGTGCTGGTCCGAGACGCCGAGGAGGGTGAGGTGGAAGGTCGGGAGGTCGTCGTGGACGCGTACCTCGGCCGCGACACGCACCTGCTGGAGCTTCAGACCGCTCGGGGGAACAGCGGTACCATCACCCCCGCTCATCCGGATCCGTACGATCACAAGACCGATCAACTCCTGATCCTGGAGGCGCGGTACAGGGACCGCGGCGCGCAGGGAGTGGGCCCGGTGGTTGGACGCGAGCGGCTCATCCTCCAGCCCCGACGCAAGCAGGCGGAGTTCACCACGTCCAGCGAGGGCGCGCGGAGGAGGACGCTCGGCGAGCGGCACACCGGCAAGGAGCTTCGGGTCGTTCTCGAGGCGAAAGGTGGCGCGGCGCTCTCGTACGGGCCGCTGAACCTGAGGAACGTCGAGTCGATGACCTTCCGCCTGAGGCCGGATACCGTCGGAACTATCGAGGTCCGGCAGGGTTCTCCCGAGGGCCGACTGCTGGGCGCGGTCGAGATCACTGATTCTGTCGTCGCGTCCGCGAAAGAGCGAAACGACCCGGCAGTCGCGCCGGCGACTCCCCCGGACGGCCTCGATCAAGCTCCGCAGGGCTGGATCGATATCACGACGCCGGTGATCGACCCCGGTATCACCCATACGCTCTTCTTGATCGTTCGCGGCCCGAGCGAGCGCGTGGTGGCGTCGCTAGACTGGCTCCAGTTCAACGGGAGAGGAAGATGAACGAATCAACCGCGGGACTCGGACGCCGGGCGTTTCTCGGCGGGGCGCTCGCCTCGGTCGGAGGTCTCGCTCTGGCGGGGCGGGGGGATGCGCAGGCGGGCTCGGAGCAGGGCCGCAACCCCTTCGTCTATCACTTCCGGATCGGCGAGATCGACGCTTGGTCGATCAGCGACGGGTACATGACCTTCCGTGAGCCGCTCGGGCTGATGTGGCCGGAGGAGGGGCGCGGTGCGATGCGGGAGTGGCTGGAGTCGCGCGGGGAGCCTCTCGACCGGATGACCATGTACATCAACGTGCTCGTGATCCGGATCGGGTCAGAGGTCGTGCTCTTCGACGCCGGCTTCGGACCCCGCCCGAGCGCGGAGCTGGGGTGGTTCGTGGAGGAGGGCCTTCGTCAGATCGGGATCTCGCCGGAGGAGGTGACGGCGGCGTTCCTGAGCCACGCCCACGCGGACCACCTCGGAGGATTCGTCCGCGAAGGCCGGCCGACCTTCCCCAACGCGGCCTTCCACGCGCTTCCGGAGGAGTACGCCTTCTGGCACGACAAGGAGCCGGACTTCGCGAGATCGAAGCGAGCGAAGGGTCCGCTGCCGGGGATGATCCGGCAGGTGCGGGCGGAGTTCGAGGTATTGAAGCCGGTCTATCAGCCGGTGAGGGATGGCGCATCACTGTTCGGCGGGGCCGTCACTGTCGAAGCTGCCCCCGGCCACACCGCCGGACACGCCATCTTCCGCATCCGCTCGGGGCGCGAGTCGCTGCTGCACCTGATGGACCTCGCGCACCACCACGGGTTCATGTTCCACGATCCCTCCTGGACGATCGAGTTCGACCATGATCCCGAGCTAGCGGTCCGCACCCGCAAGGTGGTCTTCGCCAGGGCGGCGGCCGAGCGCACCCGCTGCTACGGCTTCCACCTCCCCTGGCCCGGGCTCGGGCAGGTCCAGGGCTTGCAGACTGGCGCGGCCCGGGGCCTCGATCACGCAGGCGCGCATGTGCTGGGCTCCTGGCTGCGCTGCCTCGCCTCCAGCCACTCGTGCAGGCGGGCGATGCCCTGGCGTGCGTTCACGCGCGGACGCCAGCCGGTCGCTTCCTGGAAGGCGCGGGTGTCCGAGACGTAATAGCGCTGGTCGCCGGTGCGCCAGTCA
>JAHWJV010000283.1 GCA_019348265.1 Gemmatimonadota bacterium | reverse complement strand
CACGCATCGCCTTCAGTCCCGCGGTGAGCCGACCCTGCCACGTCGCGAAGCCGGCTATCACCCCCGCGCGGGCCGCCGCGTCAGTGCCCGCAATCTCATTGGCCAGTCGGCCGAGCGGACAACCGTCGGCGCAGCCCGCCGGCATGTGAAGCGCGAGCACACGGTTGCGCCAGCGACGAAGTCCCGCCATCGAGTTGAGGTCATCGAGCTCAGGCTGCTGGGCCGACAGCACCTGTTCGACCTGACGCTCGACGACAGCTCCAACCAGCGCCGATTTGTCGGCGAAGTAGTGATAGAGCTGCGACTTGCTCGTATCCGTCGCGGCACGGACATCGTCGAGACTGGTGCCCGCGACCCCGTGCTCGTGGATCAGCGCGGCGGCGGCGGCAAGGATGCGTTCACGAGTCGCGCGACCGCGCGCGGTCAAGGCGGTGTCGACGACGAGGGCATGATCGGCCATTGCCGAACAAGGATAAGTCAAGTGGACCGACAAGTCCACTACTGTGTCGGCAGACAAGTGGACCGTCCGGTCCACCGAGCCTCCAGGAGAGTCGATGCCCCGCCTCGAGAACGGCCAGAAGTTTCCGTCCCAGCAACTACCCGCGGTCGGCGGAAGCACGCTGTCGCTTCCTGAAGACCTCACCGGCAGCTTCGCCGTCGTCCTGGTCTACCGCGGTGCCTGGTGCCCTTACTGCAACGGTCAACTCCGCGCGTTCACTCGAGCGCAAGAGAGCCTGGAGAGCGCGGGCCTCAAAGTCGTCGCGCTGTCGGTCGACGACGAGCAGACGTCCACCCAGCTCGTGGAGAAACTGCGTTTGAATTTCCCGGTCGCGTACAACGCAGATCCCGACGAGGTGGCGGCGACGCTTGGGTCGTACGTGAACGACGATCCCCGTTACCTGCAGTCGACGGGCTTCGTGCTCGCGCCCGACGGGACCGTCGTCACCGCGGTCTACTCCTCAGGCGCCATCGGGCGCCTGCTGCCCGAAGACGTCGTCGGGCTCGTCCGCTACATCCAGGAGCACGCTTCGGATACCGGGTCCAGCGCGGACGCGAAGGCCACCTGACAGACCCGTAGGACTCGCGTGATCGCGCGCGACCGGCGCCGGCGGCGGCGCCGGTCGCGCTCTTGTTACAGGTCTACGTCTGCATTTCAACCTCTAGGTACGCGCTCACGCCGCCGCCGGCGGATGCTCAGCGCAGCCGCCCTCGCAGATGACACGAACCGGCGCGGTGGTGTCCGGCCTCAGGGAGAGATCAGGGCGAGTCCCGATGCGTCGTCGTGGCGTTTCGCCAGGTGAGCGGGGACTTCGTCAAGAACGAGCTCGAGGGTCGGACGGACGTGACCGTGCATCAGGTGGCCGCCGCGCGCGTTGCCATCACGACCACTGACGACGGCGTGCGCGTGGACGACAGGGCGCTCGTCCTTCATCGCGACGTCACCCGTGAGCGCGAGCACTTCAACCTGGTCGTCGATGGGAATCTCGCGATACTCACGCGCTTCCCAATCGAACCAGCCCAATACCGCGTCCCGAAACGCCCCGATGGCCGTGAATCGGGCGGCCGTGATCCTGTGCTCCTCACACCAGCCTGACAAGGTCTCCATGACCTCGTCGCCCTGGGAGAAGACGAGCAGGTAAGTCCGGCCGTGATCGCCGCTCGAGAGCTCCTTGAATTCCAATGTGGCCCTGCCTCTCAGTTAGTGGTGGTTCGAGTACAGATTGGGCGTTGACCGGGATAACGGTGTGCGACTCAGGTAGCCTCGCCGGATTCACGCCGACCGCCCGACCCGCCCGGTCTCGTAGGGCGTGAGTCACAACTCAGACCGGCGCCGGCGTCGAGGAGTCGTCACGGTGTGCGTTCGCGTCGACGCGCTTGGCGATCAACCGCTCGGCGAGCCGTGAGCTCTCCGCCATGATCGTGAGGGCCGGGTTGGCGGCTCCTTGCGTCGGGAGGGCGCTGCCGTCGGCGACGAAGAGGTTGGGTATCCCCCACACGCGGTGATCCGCGTCGCACACGCTGCTCTCCGGGGCGAAGCCCATACGGGCACCGCCGATGAGGTGCGCGTAGCGGTCGATGGTGAGGATGTCCTGTGCGCCGGCGGCTTCCCAGATCTCCCGCATGACCTGCTTGGCGTAGGCGATGTTGGCTTTGTCGTTGTCGGTCTCGGTGTAGTCGAAGCGCGCGACCGGCAAGCCATGGTCGTCGTGTTCGTCGGCGAGCGTCACGCGGTTGTCCGGGTCGGGGAGCAGTTCGGACAGCGCCCCGAGTACCGACCAGTGGTTGTAGTCGCGCATGTATTCGCGCAGGGCCAGGCCCCAGTGCCCGTCGGCGAGGACGTGTTCGGCCCAGCCGATCGGCAGTGGACTGAGCGTCTGGATCGAGAAGCCGCGCGCGAAGCCGCGGGAAGGATCGGTCTCGTAGAACTGCTCGGACGAGATCTCAGGCGGCGGCGCCTTGTACATCCGCAGCGTCTCGGGGAATCGGCCGGCGACTTGGGATGCTCCCTGGACCATCACGTACCGTCCGACCTGGTCGCGATTGTTGCCCAAGCCGTTGGGATGCCTGGCGCTCGCCGAGTTCAGCAGCAGTCGTGGCGTCTCGATGGAGTATCCGGCGATGGCGACGGCCGCCGCGGACTGAAAGCGTTCGCGTCCGTCGTTTAGATAGGTGACTCCGGTGCAGCGACCGGCGGCGTCGGTCTCGATGCGGGCTGCCATGGAACCGGCGCGGACTTCGACACCGTGAGCCAACGCATCCGGGAGATGCGTGACCAGCGGCGAGGCCTTGGCGTTGACCTTGCAGCCCTGCAAACAATAGCCGCGGTAGATGCAGTGCGGGCGGTTGCCGAACGTCCCGTTCGTGATCGCAACCGGTCCCACGCGCATCTCGACTCCCGCGGCCCGCGCCCCCGCCCACGCGCGTTCGGCGGCTCCGCTGACCGGGTGCGGGGCATGCGGGTACCCGTGGGGATCACCCCAGGGCCAGTGCTGCCCGGCGACCGGCAGCTCCCGCTCGACGCGCTCGTAGTGGGGTTTGAGCTCTTCGTAGCTGATCGGCCAGTCGGCGCCGACACCGTCACGCGTGAATGTCTCGAAGTCCGACGGATGGAACCGCGGCGTGTAGCCGGCGAAGTGGACCATCGAGCCACCGACGCCGTGGCCGCTGTTGTTCTTGCCGAGGGGAACCGGGTTCTCGCCGCCGATGATGCGATTCTGCGTCCAGTAGATGTGATGCGAGCCGGCTTCGTCGGAGACCCAGTCGCGGTCCGGATCCCAGAACGGGCCAGCTTCGAGGATCACGATCCGCCAGCCGTGCCGCGCGAGCCGCTGAGCGAGCACCGTTCCCCCCGCTCCGGCCCCGACGATCACCAGGTCCACTTCATCGCCGTCGGCGAACGTCTGCATCGTGGCCGCCTGCGGGACGTGCCGTCGCTTGGGGTCGAGTAGCCAGCGGGAATCGTTGTCTTCAGGGCCCACGGCGCCTTTGAGCCATCGCGGAGCGCTCACAGGTCCAGTCCCCGCTCGTCGACGTCTCGGACGGGATCGAGCTCGAACGCCTCTTCACCCTCCCACGCCTCCTTGAGACCGACGCCCAGGCGGGCGTAGCCGCGCGGGTATGCCGGCCCGCCGAAACCGATCTCGTTCCACGCCCACGGGTGCGAGTAGAAGGCGTCCAAGACACTGCTCATCACGACCTTCCACGTCAGCTGCGGATCGAGCCGTTCCCAGACCCCGCCGCTCAGCTCACCGCGTTGCAACTCGCCGATGATCCGGATGCACACGTCCACTCCGGCTTCCGCGAAGCTCGTCGCTTCAAGCGATCGGGCGCGTTCGTCGAGTCCGCGCGCCAGCAGCCGCCACGTCTCTTGGTCGTCCGGCATCGATGCGTACTGAAAGCCCTCCGACCGGCCGCAGAAGAGCTTGTCGTCGATGAACGACAGCACGGGAATGCGCGGTTCCTCGGTCTGCGCCATCACGGCGTCGCAGAACGTCCCGAGCGAGCGAACCTCGCTCTCATCGAAGAAGCGGATCGGCGGGACATCGTCCACTCGTGCGAGGACGACGCGCCGGGTCACCTCGTCCCAGTGATCGACTTGCGTGAGGACATCCCAATCCGGATAGCGGCCGCGCATCTGCGGAACGACGCCGCGTCGCTGCCGCGGCAGGCGTTTTGGATTCTCCGGGCGAGGGTCGGTGCCCCGTTCTTCGTGTCCGTTTCGCGGAGCGCTCATCGCTGCCCCTCCCGGCGCATCAGCGCCGCGAGCATCCCGATCGACCCCACGAGCACCAAGGAACCCGGCGCCAGCAGGGGCGGGCCCATCACGAGGTTGTAGATCGGTTCCTTGAGTCCGCCTGGCTTGCGGGCGACGCCCCGCAGATGGAGGAAGGATCCGATCGCGCCGTTGAGCGCGTAGACCGCCGAAGTGGCCGGCAGCCACGTCCGCGCGGCTCGTTCGGAGAAGACGCCCGCGACGCCGGCCGCCATCACGGGAGGAGCGCAGGCGATCGGCAACCACTCCCAACGGTCCCCGAATGACCCTTTGTAGTGCTCGAGGTACACCTCGAAGGTCAGCGGGACCACGCTCGCCGCCGTGGTCGCCGACAGCGTCCGCTGCAGTCGCCCTTCGCGCACGTTGTCGAGTACGCGTTCACGTAGCGACCGACGGCGCCCGAACCATGCCAAGGCATTCATGAGTGGACCCTTCCCTGGCGTGACGACCAGACGGCGTACTCGTCGAGCACCGTTGTGTTGATCTCGAGGCCGAGTCCCGGTCGTCCCCGGTCGGGACGCAGCATTCCGTCTTCGGGCTCGATCACCCCGTCGAAGAGCATCCGCTCGACCCGGACGTGATCACGGACATCGAGCATGCACCGTTGTGGCGCTGGACTCACGGCGGGTGGTCTGTTGCGTTCCGGCCACTCCCGAAGCGCGTCGAAGCCCGGGGGGTGAGGCCGGGCGACCGTTCGATCGGCGTCTACGGACAGAGTGAAGCCAGCATCGTGGACGACGCGCCCGCAATCCGGGCGGCGCTCGCCAAGA
>JAHWJV010000282.1 GCA_019348265.1 Gemmatimonadota bacterium | reverse complement strand
AGAGGCGGGCGGGATACTGCTGCAGGGCGTGCGTGAACTGGAGGAAGAGCGCGTACTGCACGCCGCTGTTCGCCAGCAGCAGCTTCCTCTCGGGCGTGCTGGTGAGGAGTGGAGGCGCAGCTTCCGGGCGGATCACCTTCAGCGGATGCGGGTGGAACGTGACGACGACCGTGCGGCGCCCGGTGCGACGCCCATGCTCCACCAGCTCCCGCAGGACCTCCTGGTGTCCGCGGTGCACCCCGTCGAACGTCCCTATAGTGACCACGGCGCCCCGCTGGTCCAGCGGTAACAACGGCGCGCGCACATCCGCGTTCATACGAACACCTTCCGCGGACGAAGCTGATCCCCGACCCGCTGACCGACCGCGGCCAGCTGCCCGTCCGGCGAGTACATCGCGATCGGCCGGTCCGCCGGAAGGCCCTCCGGGGCGGGAACGGCGCCGCCGTGCCCTAGCACTCGCATCCCCGCCGCGTCGACGGACGCGCCGGGCAGATGGGACAGCGCAGCCGACGCTGGGATGAGCGCCGCGCCCACCAGCGCTGGATCACCGAGCGCGTCCACAGTGACGGCTCCGTCGACGTCGAAGCGGCCCACGCGGGTGCGGCGTAGCGCCGTGAGGTGTGCTCCCACCCCGAGTACCTCGCCGATGTCCCGCGCGATCGAACGGATGTACGTCCCGCTCGAGCATTCGACGCTGAACTCGGCGAAGGGCGGGTCGAAGCGGATCAGCTCCGCGGCATACACGGTCACCCTCACCGTGGATCGCTCCACCGTGTCCCCCCGTCGGGCCACGGCGTACATCCTCTCGCCGTCGACCTTTTTGGCGGAAAAGATCGGCGGGAGCTGGTCCAGCTCGCCCGTCTGGGTCGCGAGCGCGTTACGCAGGTCATGCTCGCCGACGGCCGTCCACGCTTCGCTCTCGTTGATGAGCCGGCCGGTACCGTCGTCGGTATCGGTGGTCTGCCCGAGCCGGAGCACGGCGCGGTAGCTTTTGGGAAGAGCGGTGAGGTATTCGGCCACGCGGGTAGCGGGGCCGAGGCACAGCAGGAGGAGACCGGACGCGAAGGGGTCCAGCGTGCCGGTATGTCCGATCCGGCGGAGGCGCAGTTCCCGACGGGCTCGGGCGACGACGTCGTGCGAAGTGGGGCCCTCGGGCTTGTCCACCGGGAGGATGCCCGCGGGCTCGTTCATTCCTCGGAGGCTGGCGCGTCGGACGGGGCACGCCCATCCGGAAGCGCTTCACGAAGCAGCGCCTCGATGCGCATCGCCTCTTCAAGCACCCGATCGATCTCAAAGTGGAGCTCCGGGATCCTGCGCATGCTGAGGCGCTTGCTCAATTGCGAGCGGACGAATGGCGCCGCGCTGCGCAGCCCGGTCAGCACCTCCGCGCGCTCCTCCTCGTCACCCAGCGTCGTGATATACACCTTGGCGTGATCGAGCTCCGGCGACGTCTCGACCGCCGTGACGGTCGCGAGCCCGACGCGCGGGTCGCGTACCGCATCCCGCACCAGCACGGCGATCTCTTCGCGGAGGAGCTCGTTGATACGGTCGGTACGACGAAAGCGGGGCATATAAAAAGGCTATCGGCTATCGGTCATCGGCTATCGGTCGACTGATAGCCGATAGCTGATAGCCGATAGCCCTTATGCCTCGCTCGCGTGTCGATCGGGTCCTCCACACGCATGGCCGCGGTCCCCGGATCGCCAGCCTGGTCATCGCCCTGCTCGGTTTGATCATCCTCGTCTGGTTCCTCTCGCCGACGGAGCGGAGGCGCCGGTCGCTGATGGAGGAAGTAGCGCTCGGTGCGGATACGACGGAGGTGATCCGGATGCTGGGACCGCCCGTCCGATGTCCGCCGAAGTACACGGAGCAGGTTCGCGCGTCGTTCCCGGAGGAGTGGGCGCCGCGTCAGGTGGAGACGGCGCTGAGCCGCATGGACTACGCGACGCGTCATCGCTGGGTTTACCCTGTCAACTCTCGCAAGCCTCTAGGGTGCAACGCTCGCGAGGCCCATACCGAGATCGGTGTCGGGGCCGACGGGCGGGTCCTGTGGGCAGTCGACGTCACCGGCCGCACTCCGATCCGCGTGCCGGACGAATACACGCCCTCGGGCGCCGGTTCCTGATTCTCTTTCTTCAGCGGTACCATGGCTGATTTTCGCGAGCTCATCGGCGACGGACGTCCCCATCTCTTCGATGGCGCGATGGGGACGATGCTCTACTCGCGCGGCGTCTACATCAACCGCTGCTACGACGAGCTCAACCTCCGCGAGCCCGACCTCGTCCGCGACGTGCACCGCGATTACGTCAAGGCGGGCGCGGAGATCCTCGAGACGAACAGCTACGGGGCGAACCGGGTGAAGCTGGCGCGCTATGGCCTGGAGGCCGAGGTGCGCGCGATCAACGTCCGCGCGGCGCAGATCGCCCGCGAGGTGGCGGGGTCACGCGCCTTTGTGGCGGGCGCGATCGGGCCGCTCGGGCTGCGCATCGAGCCTTACGGCCCCACCTCGGAAGCGGAGGCGATCGATCTCTTCCGTGAGCAGGCGGAGGGACTTCTCGAGGGTGGTGTCGAGCTCTTCATCCTCGAGACGTTCAGCGACCCGCAGGAGATCCAGCAGGCACTGCGCGCCGTGCGCTCGATCTCGGACCTGCCGGTCGTCGCGCAGATGGTGATCCAGGAGGACGGCCATACGGCGCTGGGCACCGACGCGCTCGTCTTCGCCCAGCAGCTCACCGAGTGGGGCGCGGACGTGGTGGGGATGAACTGCAGCGTCGGGCCGCACGCGATGCTCGAGGTAGCGGATCGGCTCACCGGTGTCATCGACCGGCCGCTCTCGGCGCAGCCGAATGCCGGACTTCCCCGCGAAGTGGAGGGCCGCAAGATCTACATGGCGTCGCCCGAGTACATGGGCACGTACGCGGGGCATCTGATCAAGAAGGGCGTGCGCTTCGTCGGAGGCTGCTGCGGGACGACGCCGGAGCACACCAAGTGGATGCGCGATGCCATCCGGGCGTTCGCGCCCACCCGCGTGTCGGTGTCCGTGCCGTCGTCGGAGAAGGCGGTGGAGAGCATCGAGCCGGTCCCGCTCGCGGATCGCTCGCACTGGGGCGCCAAGCTGGCGGCCGGCGAGTTCGTCACGACCGTCGAGATCGTGCCACCCCGTGGCGTGGATCCCACCAGGATGCTGGAAGGCGTTCAGCTCCTGAAGGATGCGGGGGTGGACGGGGTGAACGTTCCGGACGGGCCGCGCGCGCAGAGCCGCATGGGTGTGATCGCCACGTCGCTTCTGATCCAGCAGCGGATCGGGATCGAGCCGGTGATCCACTACTGCTGCCGCGACCGGAACCTGCTCGGCATGCTCTCGGACCTGCTCGGGGCGCAGGCGCTCGGGCTGCGGAACATGCTGCTCATCACCGGCGATCCGCCGAAGATGGGCCCCTATCCCGACGCGACCGCCGTTTTCGACATCGACGCGATCGGCCTCACGAATCTGGTCACGCGGCTGAACCGCGGGCTCGACCCCGGTGGGAGCGCCATCGGTGAGGCCACCAGCTTCGTGGTGGGGGTCGGCGTTAATCCCGGAGCGACGGACTTCGAGCACGAGATGAGGCGCTTCTACTGGAAGGTCGAAGCGGGGGCCGAGTACGCCATCACTCAGCCCGTCTTCGACTCCGCGCAGCTCTTCCGCTTCCTCGACCACATCGAGAAGGAAGGGCTGCGGATCCCCATCATCGCGGGGATCTGGCCGCTCGTCAGCGCGCGCAACGCCGAGTTCCTGGCGAACGAGGTCCCAGGCGTCGTGGTGCCTGAGTCGGTGATCGAGCGGATGCGCCGCGCCAGCGCCATCGGCAAGGACGAGGGGGTGGAGGAGGGGATCCTCATCGCGCAGCAGATGCTAACGGAGGCGCTCCCGCGCATCCAGGGGGTGCAGGTGAGCGCGCCGTTCGGGAAGGTGCCGCTTGCACTGCGGGTGTTCGATGTGCTGCCCGGGTGGGACCCGAAGACCCGCATCCCGGGGCCGGCGGCGGCTTAGCTTCGCTATCGATCAAGTCCGCCCTGCAGGGGTATGACGGGCCCCTTGGTGTCTTCTCGAGTCACGGGAGGAGAGTACTCCGTCGCGTCGGCCAGACTTTGCATCCGGACGTCCGTCGCGGACGATCCGCTCACATCACAGCGACACCGGGGAGCGCTCGATGATTGACGACAGGCAGGGACCAAAAAAGATCACGGACGCCGTGTCCCGTCGTGGGTTCCTCGGCGCGGCGGCAGCCGCAGCCGCGACCGCCGGGCTCGCGGCAAGGCCCAGCTACGCGGCCGGGTTCGCGCGCACTCCCGGCTACGTGCAGGCCACGGGGCCAAATTCCAGAATCGGCAACGTTCAGATCGGTGCCATCACCTATAGCTTCCGGTCGATGCCGGGTGCCAACGATCCGGAGCAGGTGCTGAGCTACCTGGTCGGGGCGGGGATCAGCTCCACCGAGCTCATGGGCGAGCCCATCCTGCGCTACCTCGGCGCCCCCACCAGCACCGCCCCGAATCAGAACGCGATCAACCAGATGACCGATGCGGCTCAGCGCGAGGCCGCCACGCGCCAGCGCGCAGCCGCGGACGCCGAGATGAACCGCTTCTACGCATCTCCGGACATGACGAAGCTGGCGGCGCTGAAGAAGCTGTTCAACGACGCCGGCGTCACCATCCACCTGACCAAGCTCAACGCCGGTACGCCGGCCGCCGCCGAGTTCGCCTTCCGGGTCGCGCGTGCGCTCGGCGCCCGCGGAAACTCCGCCGAGCTCGGCGAGGAAGTGGCGCGCATGCAGGGGCCGATCGCGCAGCGCCACGGCGTCGTCGCCAACCTCCACAACCACGCTCAGCCCGGGGAGCCGAACTTCATCGGCTTCGATCGCCTGCTCGCCGCTTCACCGGGCGTCGCGATCAACCTCGACGTCGGCCACTACTACGGCTCGACCGGCCGGAACCCCGTCCCCGAGATCAAGCGGCTGAACCAGCGCATCGCGAGCATGCACCTGAAGGACAAGACCTCACCGGACG
>JAHWJV010000281.1 GCA_019348265.1 Gemmatimonadota bacterium | reverse complement strand
TGGAGGGCGGGGCGGGGGAGTGATCCGAGGCGACCAGGGCCACGTCGCCTGCGAGGACGTGGCCCCAGAGTGCCTCGATCTCCGGCGTCGGCCGGAGCGGTGGAGCGCATTTGGCGACGGCGCGCAGGCGCTCCATGTCCTGTTCCGCTAGGGTGAGGTAGTGGGGGCACGTCTCGCAGGTGACGTCCACACCGCGGCGTCGCGCCTCCATCACCGCCCGCACGCCCCTGGCGGAGCTGACGTGCACGACGTGCAGCGCGCAGCCGGTCTCTTCGGCCAGGGCGATCGCTCTGCCGATGGCTTCCACTTCAGCGACGATCGGTCGGCTGGCCAGGTAGTCCCTGACTCGCGTCCCACCTCCACGCCGCACTCGCGCGCCGAGCGCCGAGGTCAGCTCCTCGCTCTCAGCGTGGACCGCGACCGGGAGCCGGAGCCGCGCCGCTACAGCCATCCCGTCCAGCAGCGTGAGATCGTCCGCCCGCTCGAAGTCGGAGATGCCGCTGGAGGCCATGAACGCCTTGAACCCGACCACTCCTCCATCGGCGAGCTCTTCCAGCCGATCCAGGTTCCCGGGCACCAGGCCGCCCCACAGCCCGAAATCGGTGACGGAGCGTTGCTCGGCCGCCGCGATCTTCAGGTTGAGCGCCGCGCGATCGGTGGTCGGAGGCGAGGAGTTGAGCGGCATGTCCAGGTAGCAGCTTCCGCCGCCGGCGGCGATCGCCGCCGATCCGGTCGCCAGACCTTCCCATTCAGCCCGGCCGGGCTCGTTGAAGTGCACGTGCGCGTCGATCATCGCGGGCAGGACGACGAGCCCCTCGGCGTCCAGCTCCTCCGTGGCCGATCCGAACAGCTCCGGCGCGATCTCGGCGATGACGCCGTCCACGATCCCGATGGACAGTCGCTGTACGCCTTCCGGCAGCACCACGGACCCATCACGCACGAGCAGATCGTAGCGCATCAGCTTCCGCGGTAGGTCGAATACGACCAGGGCGAGACCAGCAGCGGAACGTGGTAGTGGCCATCCCGGTCCGACACCCCGAACCGGACCGGAACCTGTTCCAGGAAGGGGATGTCCCCCGCGCCGAGCCCGGTGCCGGCGAAGTACTCGCCCACGTGGAAGAGCAGCTCGTAACCGCCCGTTTCCAGGGCTTCCCCCGTGAGGAGCGGCTCGTCGGTTCGCCCGTCGGCGTTGGTGCGCGCAGATTTCAGCAACTGAGTCTCGCGTCGCAGCTCGATGAGCACGCCAGCCGCGGGGATCCCGCGGGCGGTGTCGAGTACGTGCGTCGTCAATCGGCCGGGCATCGCTACTCGCGGCGAAGGGTTCCGGAGATCATGCCGTACGGCTCGTCCGTCGGGACGAAGATCACGTTGGGATTATCCAGCCGGAACGGCTGGAGGTTCACCAGCAGCCGGTGCCGGTTCGGTAGCTGGAGTGTGATCTCGGTGATCTGTGGACAGGCCGCCAGCGCAGCCTCGCCCATGACGTGCAGCGTCTGCTGCACCGCGAGGCTGTGATGCGTCGCGAACACCTCGAGCATGGCTACGCGCGCGGCGGCGTGGCAGCGGTTCCAATCAACCGCGCCGGGCGCGTAGGACCAGCGGGCGGTCACGCTGGTGGCCAGGATTCGATCGTCCGTGTCCGGCAGCGTGGTGAGAGCGTCTCTCTCGAACCCGGTGAAGGAGGAGTCCGTGGTCTTCAGCACGAGCAGGCCTTCCAGGCCGGCCTCGACGTGCGACCGGCCGCCGGAGCGGACCACCGTGCAGACCCGCTGCTCGCTTCCGCCGCCGACGAACGCGGTGGGGTGCGGCGCCCCGCCCACCGCGATCCGCTCCCACGGCTGCTGGGCGAGCCGGATGGTGGCGGAGCGGAGCTGCGGGTACCCGTCCGCAAAGTGCGCGGCCAGGTGAAGGCCGAAACCCTCCAGGTGTTCTAGTGAATGACTCCGCGCCAGCGCGTAGACCGTATTCTTCATCGTATCGGTCGCCACGATCCGACGGTTGTCACCTTCCGTGTACGAGGCCTCGAAGTCTCCCTCGAGCTCGATATCCACCGTGATCTCCATCAGTTCGTGGCGCTCCTCCCGCCGGGTGACCTTGGTCAGCCGGACGCGCGACTTGCCGTACGAATTGTGGCTCAGCACGCTCACCGCTCCACGCTCCCGACAGGGGTTGTGGATACGATGTCCCGGAGCCGGAACGAGGCGATCTTCGCGATCTCCGCCAGTGCGGTCTCGGTCTCCTCCTCAGCGCTGTGGCCGAGGCGAACCGGAAACGCGGCGAGGATGCTCTCTTTCTTGTTCTCCCTCGCGCAGATCACGAAGGGGAAGCCGAACTTCGCCCGGTATTCCGCGTTGTAGCGATCGAACAGCGCGATCTCCTCGGCTGACAGGGAGTCGAGGCCCGCGCCGGCCTGCTCGCTGGTCGAAGCTGCCGTCAGTGTGCCCAGCCGCGCGGCCCGCCCTACCAGGTCCGGGTGCGCGCGGATGAGGCACAGCTGCTCCTCCGGCTCGGCGGCGTGCATCGTGGCGACGAGGGCGGCGTGCAGCGCGGCCAGATCAGCGAAGGGCCGCAGCTCCCAGGCCCGCTCGGCGATCCACGGCGAATGCTCGAACACGGAACCGACGGCGGCCACGAAGGCTGCACGATCAAGGGCGTTGAGATCCTGGAGGGTCACGCGCCCTCACCCCCGGCCCGTCGCGCAAGCGATCGAAGCCCGCAGGGCCGAGACCCCGCAGGCGAGGAACGAGCCGAGGAGGCTCGGGTCGCGCAGCGACCGAGAGCGCGGTGACCGCGCAGCGGGCATGCGCCCCAAGCAGTCACTCTTTCACCAGCTCCCACAGCACCTCCGCGGCCGCCGCGATGTCCTCGAACCGGCTGAGCTCGGCGGGATTGTGGCTGATGCCGTCCCGGCTCGCGACGAAGAGCATGGCTGTCGGGATGTACGGAGCGAGAATGGCTGCATCGTGCAGGGCTCCGCTCGCGGCTCTCCGGAGCGGGCCGAGGCCGATTCTCTCGGCCGCTGCCTGAAGCCGCTCGCAGATCGCGACGTCGAGCGCCTCCGCGGGGAGTGCCTCACTCCAGTCCAGCAAGCTGATCACCCCGCGCCTGGCGGCCGTCTCGGTCACGAGTGCCTCGATCCGCCGGTGCCCCTCGTCGAGAACGGCGTTGTCCGGATCGCGGAAGTCGATGGAGAGGTCCACCTCGCCGGGAATCACGTTGATAGCGTTCGGGCGGCAGGCGATCTCGCCGACGGTGGCGACGGCGCGCGGCGAGAGCTCGGGAGCGAGCGCCTCGAGCGCTAGGATCAGCTCGGCCGCACAGGCGAGGGCGTCCTTCCGGTCCGGCATGGAAGTCGAGCCGGCGTGGTTCGCGTGGCCCTGCAGCCGGGCCCGGTACTGCCGCCGCCCCGCGATCGCGTCGACGATCGCCACGCGCTCCCCGCTCCTCCAGAGCGAAGCCCCCTGCTCGATGTGCACCTCCACCATCCCGAGGTAGCGCCCGCGCTGCACCGTCTCCGCCGCGATGTCCTCCGCGCGGACACCGTGCGGTTGGCCGGCGCGGAGGTAGCTCTCGCCTGCCGCGTTGTGCGCGATGGACAGTGCCAGAAACCCGGTGGTCCCCGCCCAGGCGCGGCTGCCGAGCATACCCAGCCCGAAAGTGGTTCCCTCCTCCTCCGCGAACACGGCCAGCTCCAGCGGCAGGTTGCCTCGGCCTTCCTCCGCCGCGGCGCGGAGCAGCTCCAGCGGCACCACCACGCCCACCACGCCGTCGAAATCGCCGCCGTTCGGAACGGTGTCGACGTGCGATCCCGAGAGCCAGGCCGGCTCGTCCCAGGAGAGACCAGCGGGGCGAGCGTGCAGGTTGGCCGCGGCGTCGATGCGCACTTCACACCCGCAGGCGTGGAGCTGGTCGGCCACGTAGTCGCGGGCGGCCCGCCACTCGGCGGAGAAGGTGGGGCGGGTGGCCCCCTCGCCTGGCGTGGCGGTGAAGGCGGCGATCGCCTCGATATCTCTCTGAATGCGGCCGATTCGGATGGGCAAGTGCGTTCCTCTTACTTTCCGAACTCTTCGCGCCAGCGGCGGCCGGTCTGCTCCATGTCGCTCGCCCGGCCCGTCCGTCGCATGCGGTGCAGCATGGGCATCCCGAGCGCCCACTCGCCCATCCACTCCTTCGCGAACTCCCCGCGCTCCGTTTCCTCGAAGATCTTCCGCATCTCTTCCTCGTTGATGACGCGCGGCCCACGGGTGCGCACCGCGTACTCGCAGGTGCGGCTGGAGCGGCGGCTGATGTACTCCTCGATTCCTACTTCGTCCATCACGTCCACGACCGAGCGGAGCGAGCGGATCGCCTTGGCGTACGCGAACGACGGTGGGTAGCCGTTCTCGACCATGATCCGGTAGGTCAGCCGCATCAGCTGGATGACGCCCCCATAGAGCACCTGCTCTTCGTAGTTGTCGCCCTCCGTCTCCTCGCGAAAAGAGAGCTCGACTACCCCCGCTCGAGTGCTCCCGACGGCCCTCGCCAGCGCCAGCGCGATCTCCAGCGCGTTCCCGGTCGCGTCGTTGTCAACGCTCACGCACCCGTAGACGCCCTCCCCTTTCTCGTACTTCTCGCGCACGAACCGCCCCGGCGCGTTGGGAACGAAGAGCACCACGTTCACATCCCGCGGCGGATCGATCTGCCCGTACAGCACGTTGAACCCATGGCAGAAGCAGAGCGTCTTCCCGGCGGCCAGATTCGGCGCGATCTCCGCGCGGTAGAGCGACGGCTGGGCCGGGTCCGCCAGCTGGATCGAGAGCACGTCCGCGCGTCGCGTCGCCTCCGCGATCGACATCACCTCGAACCCATCGGCCTCCGCCTCCGCCCGGCTCCTCGACTCCTCCGGCGGACGTGTGCCGATGATCACGCGCACCCCGCTGTCCCGCATGTTCGCCGCCTGCGCCTTCCCCTGGATGCCATAGCCGATCACCGCGACCAGCTTCCCTTCGAGCGGCGCCAGCGAAACGTCGGCGTCGCGGTAGATTTTTTCCATGATCTGGATCGTTGGGGCTATCAGCTATCAGCT
>JAHWJV010000280.1 GCA_019348265.1 Gemmatimonadota bacterium | reverse complement strand
CGATCTTCCGACAGCACCTCACGCGCAGGGCGCGTGTCGGACAACGCTTCACCGGGGGGCAGATCCTCCAGCTGTGCCAGCCGGTCAGGCAGGGCCGGATGCGAGTCATACGGGTCGGTCGTCTCGCGCTCCAGCTCGTCGCGCAGTTGCGCCAGCTCGTCCCTGCGCGACTCGTCGGACAGCAGCGAGCGGAAGCCGCTGTAGAGGTTGTCGGGGCGGGTGTTCGCGTGCAGCAGCGGCGCGACGTACTGGTTGACGAAGAAGTTGTAGGCCAACCCCGCCGGACCGGTCTCCTGCAGTGCGGTGGCATGGGCCTCTCGCCCCGCGTGCCCGCCGTCCTGCGCAAGCACGTCGGCTCGGTGGCCGAGGACATGCTCGCCGCCCACGGGCTGCGGCCCGCCGACGTCGCGGGCTGGGCGGTGCACCCGGGCGGCCCGCGGATCGTCGAGGCCGTCTCCAAGCGCCTGAAGCTCTCCGAGGAGCAGGTCGCGCAGCTGGTTCGCGCCAAAACGGAGGGGCCGGAGACCCTCGGGATCGACCCGCAGAGTGGGCTCCCTGTCTTCATGCTGATGGGACGCTTCGGTCCCTACGTCCAGTTGGGGGAGGCCCGTGAGGGAGAGAAGCCGCGGCGGGCTTCGCTCCCCAAGGGGATGACTCCGGACGCGCTAGACCTGCCGACCGCACTGCGGCTGCTGTCGCTACCGCGCGTCCTCGGAGCGCACCCGGAAAGCGGCAAGCCGATCGAGGCGGGGGTCGGGCGCTTCGGTCCCTTCGTGGTGCACGACGGGGATTTCCGTTCGCTCACGCCGGGGGACGACGTCTACACCGTTCCGATCCAGCGCGCACTGGAGCTCCTATCCCAGGCCAAGGGAGTGAAGCGCGGAGCCACGCCGCTGCGCGACATCGGCCCCCATCCGACCGACGGCGCACCGATCCAGCTCTTCGAGGGGCGCTTCGGCCCTTACGTGAAGCACGGCACCGTCAACGCCTCGCTCGCCAAGGGAGCGGATCCGGACAAGCTCACCGTCGCCGACGCCGTGCGGCTGCTCGAGGAGCGGATCGCCAAAGGCGACCCTCCCGGAAAGGGGCGCAAGAGCGCCCGCGGCAGGAAGTCGGCTCCCGCGCGGAAGGCCGCTCCCGTCAAGAAGGCGGCGGCCGCGCGGAAGGCAGCCCCGGCGAAGCGAGCCGGCGCGGCGGCCAAGAAGGCGCGCGCGGTGAAGAAGAAGTGACGCAGTGGTGACCGGGAGCCGGACGGCATTGGTACGGGCCTGGCGACGTCCACCTGGGACCCCGAAGCTCCCGCTCCCAGCCCGCCGAATGAATTCGCCGCAACACGAACCCGGCCTTCGGGAGCCGTCCGGCGGCCTATGCCGGCTCATGCGCCGCCTTTGCGGAGCGATGCTGCCGCGTTGAACAGTCACGAGCATTTCTCCGCGACCGCGGAGTGGGAGGATAGATGGCTGAAGTAAGTGTAGTCGGCGGAGGTTTGGCCGGATCCGAAGCGGCGTACCAGCTCGCCGAGCGCGGGCACTCGGTGACGCTCTACGAGATGAGGCCCGTGCGGAAGACGGCGGCGCATCAGACGGATCTGCTCGCCGAGGTGGTGTGCACCAACTCCTTCAAGTCCGTCGAGCCGCACACCGCCCATGGGCTACTCAAGACGGAGATGCGCGCGCTGGGATCGCTGCTCCTCCGTGTAGCTGAGGTCGCCCGCGTTCCGGGTGGTACGGCGCTTACCGTCGACCGGCACGTCTTCGCGGCAGGGATGACGGACGCGATCACTGCGCACCCGCGGATCAGGGTGGTGCGCGAGGAGGTCGACACCCTGCCCGCCGGCCCCGCCATCATCGCGACCGGCCCGCTCACCTCCGACGCCCTCTCCGCCGCCATCCGCGCCGAGCTCGGCGACGAGGGGCTCGCGTTCTTTGACTCGATCGCCCCGATCGTCTCCAACGAATCGCTGGACCACGACGTCCTCTTCGCGATGTCGCGGTGGGGTAAGGGCGATGGCGACGATTACCTGAACGCCCCGTTCACGCGCGAGCAGTACGAGTCGTTCATCGATGCACTCAGGGGCGGGGAGAGCTATGAGGGACACGATTGGGAGAACGTCCCCTACTTCGAGGGATGTCTCCCCATCGAGGTAATGGCCTCGCGAGGTCTCGACACGCTGCGCTTCGGCCCGATGAAGCCAGTCGGCCTTCCCGTTCCGCAGTGGGACGGCAAACGCGCCCACGCGATCCTTCAGCTCCGGCGCGAGGACAAGGCCGGTCAGATGTGGAATCTGGTCGGCTTCCAGACCAGGCTGAAGATCCCGGAGCAGAAGCGCATCTTCCAGATGATCCCCGGTCTCGAGGAGGTGGAGTTTCTACGCTGGGGCTCCATCCACCGGAACACCTACCTGAACTTTCCCGCGCGACTCACCGCGCATGGCTCGCTGCCCTCCCGGACGGACCTCCTCTTCGCCGGCCAGCTCACCGGAGTCGAGGGCTACACCGAGTCGACCGCGGTCGGGATACTGGCCGCGGTGAACCTCGACCGGATCGTCCGTGGCCTTGAGCCGGTGCTGCCGCCGGTCACCTCGATGCTCGGCGGGCTCATGCGCTACCTGCGTGAAGCCGATCCGGCGCATTTCCAGCCGATGAACTCGAACTTCGGGCTGATCGATCCGCTCGAGACCAACGTTCGGGACAAGCAGCAGAAGCGCGACCTGCTCTCCGAGCGCGGGCAGGCCGACTTTGCCGCATGGATGGCGGCGAACGGGATGGAGAGCGCCGGCGCGGTTGCCGCGCGATGACCGCACCGGCGGAGCTTCAGGGGCGCGATGGCGTGCGAGACTTCATCAGCCACATCACGAACGAGCGGCAGCTCTCACCGCGGACCGTCCGGGCGTACACGGACGATCTCGCCGAGTTCGCCGAGTTCCTCACCGTGTACTATGGAACCCCCGAGTGGAGCTGGGCGGGTGTCGACCGGCTGACGATCCGCTCCTTCATGGGCGACTGCGCCACGCGGCGGAAGCTTTCCAAGCGCACCGTCGCGCGGAAGCTATCCTCGGTGCGCTCGCTGTTCCGCTTCCTGCACGTGGAGGAGGCGATCGATGCGAACCCCGCCCGCGCGGTCCGCGCCCCCAAGCGCGACCGCACGCTGCCCGCCTTTCTCACCCGCGAGCAGGTGGAGAGCATCTTCAACTCCGCCGAAGCGCGGGCGATGGAGGGCGGTTTCGCCGGTGTTCGAAATCTCGCCATCGTCGAGCTCTTCTACTCGACCGGCGTACGCCTCTCGGAGCTACAGCAGGTGAACCTGGGCGACCTCGATCTCGTCACCGAGCGGCTGCGGGTGATGGGGAAGGGGCGCAAGGAGCGCATCGTTCCGGTCGGCAGGATGGCGGTCGGCGCGCTCCGCCGGTACGAGCCCCGGCGCGACGAAGTAGTGGCCCGCTCCAGCCAGGCGGACCGCCGCGCCCTCTTCCTCAGCCAGGCCGGCAAGCGGCTCTCGGTGCGCCAGATTCAGAACATCGTCGTCGGCTTCCTCGACCAGGTGAGCGAGGACTCGGGTCTCTCCACCCACTCGCTCCGCCACAGCTTCGCGACGCACCTCGTCGACGCCGGTGCCGACCTCCTGGCGGTCAAAGAGCTTCTGGGGCACGCAAGCCTCAGCACCACGCAGATCTACACGCACACCTCCCGCGAGCGCCTCCAGCGGGTCTACAAGCAGGCTCATCCGAGAGCCTGATCCACCACTTCAAAACTGCTATCGCACGGAAGTGGTAGGCGTGCCCGTGGAGCCCGGAGCCCCCAGGTGGAGCATGAGTACGCCACTTTCGCGGTGTGCAGCGTGGTAGGCGATTGAGCGGGTCAGAATGCGTGTGCGCCTCGGATCCCGGCATTCAACGGCGTGGACGCCAGGGGTCTGTGGGATTGAAGTGCTCGTAAACCGCGCGGGAGATGCTTCGGATCAGGCGATGGCCCTCATTCCCAGGCTCGTAGCTCGTGTCCGTCTGGTTCTTGGTGATGATGGCGAGCACGTAGTCACCGGAGGGCGCATTCACCAGCAGCACCTCTGAGCGGGAGCGGTCCACGGCTCCCTGCTTGGAGGCCACCTGAACGGTGGGCGGAAGCTGCGAGAGCGCCTCCTCGTCCCAGTAGCTCTTCGTGAGCACGCGGTACATCTCTTCCGACGCGTTGGCGCTGACGGCCCGCCCTTCCCGGATCGCCACCAGCGCGGACGCGATCTCGCGCGGGGTAGTCTGACCCCACCCGAACTCGGTTCGAGCCGCCTCGCGACCAGGGGTTCTGGAGTTCACGCGAGTCTGGGTGAATCCGTTCGCCGCCAGCCATTCGTTCACCGCAGCGCCCCCGCCGACCAGCGCCTGGATCCACAGGCTCGCCACGTTGTCGCTCAGCGCGACCATCAGGAACGCGAGCTCCCACAGCGGAAGCTTCTCGCCCGGCTCGAGGTAGCCCACCACGTCGGTGATCTCCTCGTACTGGTACTTCAGCGTGTCGGGGTACGGCACCACGGAGTCGAGGTCGATCCCCCCGCGCTCCACCTGATCGTAGAGCGTCAACAGCAGCGGCACCTTGATCATGCTCGCCGTCGGGAACACCTCATCCGCCCGGATCGCGGCGCTGGCACCGGTCGGTAGATGTCGCACGTAGACGCCGACGTCGCCGCCGAACCCCCGTACCAGCCCCTGCAACTTCGTCAGGAGGACCGAGTCGGGACGGGCTGCAGGTGTTGCGGTGGGATCGGCCTCCTGGGCGTGAATGGGGGCGCTTGCGAGCAGGAGCAGGAGCAGGTGTCGCAGTCGGAGCCGTTTCAAGCAGAGGGCGTTCATACCCCGTCTCTGGTGTGGGTAAGGCTAGCCGAGACGGGAGCGGCTTCGTCAGGCGTGCGGCGGAGCGTCGCCCCACAGCCCATGAACCCTGCTGGAACCCCCATGTGCAGCTACCGGCCTGACGTACCCCGCAAGATGACGCCGCCAGCGCCGACTGCGACCGCATTTCGGTCGTCCGAGGCCGCGATGCCATCCAGGTACTCTGCCACGCCGCTCCCGATCTCTCGCCAGGTCAGTCCGGA
>JAHWJV010000027.1 GCA_019348265.1 Gemmatimonadota bacterium | reverse complement strand
CTGAAGCTCGATCCCGAGAATCAGCAAGCGCGCGATGCCGTCGGCGAATATGTCGATTTCGCCGCGCTGGTTCGGGATGAAGAGGTCTCCACCAGATTCCAGGTCGAGGCGGGCTTCCCTACCGGCGACGAGGAAGAGGACTTTCAGGAGATCCTCGCCAGCTTCCGCGAGGCCATCACCGCAGGCATCGACGCGGCGGATTCCGCGAGCCACTACGACCTCGGCATCGCCTTCAAGGAGATGGGGCTCTGGGACGACGCCATCACCCAGCTCCAGCGCGCCCTGCGAGCCGGGTCGAACCCGCTGGCGACGATGGAGATGCTCGGTGAGTGCTACGGCGAGAAGAAGGAGTACGAGCTCGCGGCTCGTATCCTCGAGCGTGCGGCGGCACTCCCCGGGGCTTCACCGGCCGATCTCGCAGGCGTTCATTACTGGCTCGGCCGCGCGCACGAGGCGCTCGGCGCGGTCGGCCTGGCTCGCGAGAGCTACGAGCGCGTCAGCGCCGTCGACCGCCGTTTCCGCGACGTCGCCGACCGGCTCGAGGCCTTCGGCGCCGCCTGACCGCACGTTTTGACAACGTCCGGCGCCGCACTTAGCTTCCGCGTCGCTGGACACTTCGCTCATCAGATTCCCCAGGCAGATGCTGCGCGCCGCACCCCCGACCCTCCCGCAGATCCAGGCACCCATCGCGGACCGCCTCGACCGGGTCGTCGACGAGTTCCGGCGAATCGTGGTCGCGGACTTCACCCGCATCGCCGAGATCAACGACTACCTTCTCCAGGTACGCGGGAAGCTCTTCCGTCCCGGGCTGCTCCTCCTCTGCAACGAAGTCGGCGGCAAGTCGCGTCCCGAGGCGGAAACCCTCGCCGCCGTGGTCGAGCTGATGCACCTCGCCACGCTGGTGCACGACGACGCAGTCGACCATTCGGTCCTCCGTCGCGGCATGCCCACCGTGAATGCGATGTGGAGTCACCAGGTCGCCATCATCATGGGCGACTTCCTCTACTCGCGGTCGGTTTCCGAGCTCGGCCGTCTCGGCGACATCGAGCCCGTCCGCATCCTGGCCGCCGCCTCGAATGCCATGTCCATCGGCGAGATGCGGCAGCTGGCCTCGTGTGACGCCCTCGACTTCGACGAGGACGACTACTATCAGCTCATCGATTCGAAGACCGCGTCGCTGATGGGTGCCGCCTGCGAGCTCGGCGCCCTGTACGGCGACGCCTCCCTCCGCAAGCCGCTCGCGCGCTTCGGCCACCATCTCGGTATGGCCTTCCAGATCGTAGACGACCTCCTCGACTACACGTCCGACGAGTCGGTGCTCGGCAAGCCCTCGGGTCTGGACCTCCGCGAGCACAAGGTCACGCTCCCGCTCCTCGCGATCCTGCCGAGCCTCACGCCCACAGAGCGGGAGACGGTCGAGGCGCTATTCGCCGACCCGGAGCCGGAGGATGACGCCATCGCGGCGATCATTCGGCTCACTCACGAACACGGCGGCTTGGATTATGCGAGGGAACAGGCGCTCGCATTCGCCCAGCGAGCGAGCGCGGAGCTGGACAGCCTCCCGGACGGACCCGCGCTGCAGGCTCTCCGGGAGAGCATCGTTTACGCAGTCGAGCGGAGCCGCTGAATGACGTCTCTGGATCTGGTTCAAGGGGATCGATGAATATGGTAATTCGGCGGCGGATCGGTCGGCTGCTCCTCGTCATGCTTATCGGGCTCGTGCTCGGCGCCCTCCTCACCGAGCTGGTGGTGCGCTTCCTCCCCGAGAGTGCCACGCGCACCTTCTTCACCACCTCCGTCGCGGCGGCCTTCGGCCCCCTCGTGGTGGACCTCGTCGCCGTCGGCCTGACTCTCGGCCCCCTCGTCTTCCACCTGAACGCCCTCAGCTTCGTCGGAATCCTCGTCGTCGCCCTCGGCGCCCGGGCCTGGCTGTAAGGATAGGGAACGGGGAATAGCGGGAAACAGGGAGAAGGGGCCGACATCTCAGCAGATGTCGGCCCTTCGCTCGTCGGGCAGGCTGTTCCCTGTTCCCTAGCTGGCCGGCGTCGCGCCCCGCGAAGTCAGCACCTCGGCGCGGCTGTCTACGATCTTGGCCTGCTCGCGGAGGCTCTGGAGGAAGCGCGCCGCGGTGGCCTGCTGCTGCTGCTGGCTCGCGATCATCCGCAGCTGGAGGCGCTGTGCCTCGAACACCTTGCGGTCGGCTTCCACGCGCGCGGTAGGCCGGACGATGAAGAGCCCGGCGGTCGACTCGACGACGTCGCTGATCTTGCCGATCGGCGTGCCGAACGCGGCGCCGACCGCGGCCGTCGCCTGGCCGAACACCGGGTTCTGGCTGACGCGCGTGAAGGGGCCGTGGGTCGCGACGGTCAGTCCGCGCGCACGCGCCGCCTCCTCGAGCGCCTTGCCGCGGCGCGCCTCCGCTACGATCTGCTGACCGATCCGCCGCGCACGGGCGCGCTTCTTCTCCAGGATCAGCAGGCGCCGGATCTCGGGAGTCGCCTCACGGAGCGACTGCCTGCCGGCCGGCGTATACGACTCGCGCTGGACGACGTAGAAGGCGGCGTTCGACTCGAACAGTGGGCTGACGGTCTCGCCGTCCTCGGCGGCCGCCTCCTCGCGCGCCCAGTCGAGCGCCTCCAGGACCGAGCCGACGCCCGGGACCACCGGCTGGTCCTCAGTGACCGTTACGCCCTGCCGCACCGCCGCACGCGTCGCACGCGCCGCCCGCTGCAGCCCCACCCGCTCCGCCAGGCTCTCCAGAGAGTCGGCTCGCGCGTACAGCGCGTCCAGTGCCGCGTCGTTCGGCGCCGGCGCGATCAGGATGTGCCGCGCCTTCGCCTGGTCGCCCGTGCGCTCCTGCACCTGGATGATGTGGTAACCGAAGCTCGTCTCAACCGGCTGCGAGATCTCCCCGATCGGAAGGCTGAAGGCGACGGTGTCGAACGCGCCGACCATCTGCCCGCGGGTGAAGGTCCCCAGGTCACCGCCGTTGGCCTTCGAGCCGGGATCGGCCGACTCGCGAGCGGCGATCGCCGCGAAGTCGCCCCCGGCTACGATCTCCTGCCGCACCTGCGCGGCCCGCGCGCGAGCCGCCGCCGTATCCGCCGCCGCGGCGCCCTTCTGGATAGTGGCGATCGTCAGTCGTGCCGACGCCGGACGCTCGAAACGCTCCTCGTTATCCTCGTAATACTCCTCGATCTCACTCTCCGTCACCGCGACCTCGCCGGGCACGAGCTTCGACAGATCCAGCGACACGTAATCCACCGTCGCCGTCTCGTTCTGGTCCTGCCAGAGCCGCCACAGCTCCGCGTCGGAGAGATAGCTGCCGGCCGTCACCTGACGGATCAGCTTCTGCCGCGGGAGCGCGCCGCGATAATACTGCTCGAGCTGAAGGAGTAGATCGTCACTCGCCTGCGGGCTCGCCAGGAACTGCTGCCACTTGTTGATGTCGAACTGCCCGTTGGTCAGGAAGATCTCCTGCTGCGCCAGCTCCGGGTGCGGGCTCCACTTCGCCGCCTGCCGCACCTCCTCGTCCGATACCCGGATACCGCGCCGCTCGATCTCCTGACGAACCAGGATCTCGTTCACCACCTGGTCGAACGCGGCGTCCTCCACTTCGCGAGTCTGCTCCGCGCTCAGCTCGCCGCCCTGCTGCTGCCGCGCCTGGTTGTACAGCTGCTGGTACACGGTGTTGTACGCCTCGTACGTCACCGGCTCGCCATTGACCCGGCCCAGCTCGCCCGTCCCGGTCGCCGACCGCTGCCCGGTGATGTCCATCCCCCAGTCGAAAACCATCAGCCCCACGAACGCCAGGGCGACGATGATCATGACGAACTTCGTCTTGTTCCGCAGATCTTGCATCATATCGGGATCGAGCTCCTGCTCAACCGGGCGAGCGCCCGGCGATGGGTAAGAACGGGGATTTCGTCGGGAAGATACAAACGGCAAAAGATCGCGCGTCTCCGCGTCGCGCGCAAGCGGAGAGGAAGGAGTCTTCAGTCTTCAGTCGCCAGCAGTACGTCGTTGGCCGAGGCAGGACCGAAGACGGGAGACTGAAGACTGAAGACTGGAGACTGATCGCTGCTAGCCGATAGCTGATAGCCCCATTCGTTGACATCGCCGCGAACCGGCGTGTAAGTTGATCGGCCGCAACCGGTCCCCATCCTTTCTTGGCTCCACACGTTCGCGCGTGAACATGGCTGAAACTCCCTCCGAGCTGCAGACAGAGATCGAGAAGCTGGAGGCGAGGCACGCCGAGCACCCGGAGGGGCGCTTCTTCGTGCCGCTGGCGAACGCCTACCGGAAGACGGGCGAGATTGGCCGCGCGGAAGCGGTGCTGCGCGAGGGCCTGCGGCGCCATCCCGACTATCTGAGTGCTCACATCGTGCTCGGCCGCTGCCTGGCGGACCGGGGTGCGACCGGCGAAGCCGTTGCCGAGTTCCAGCACGTGCTGTCGATCGATCCGCAGAACCTCATCGCGCTGCGCACGCTCGGAGAGCTCGCCATGGCGTCCGGCCGCGCGGACGAATCGGCCAGCTGGTACCAGCAGCTCCTGGAGGTCGATCCGATGAACGAGGAGGCGCGTCGCGCGCTCGACTCGCTCGCGGAGCCCGTCCCGCAGCACGAGCCGGAGACGGATTGGTGGGCTGAGACCGGCACGGCTCCCATGTCCGAGACGAGTCCCGAGCCGGCCGCGGCTCCCGCCGCCATTCCGGCGCAGCCGGCGCCGCCCTATTCGGCGGACGACGGCGATCAGGACGCGGACGCCACCGGCGGTGAGGTAACGGGTGAGGTGGTGACCGAGACCATCGCCGAGCTGTACGCCCGGCAGGGTCTCGTCGACCGCGCGGTCGAGGTGTACCGCGAGTTGATCCGTCGCCGCGGCGGAGACGCTGCGCTCGAGCGCCGGATCGCCGAGCTCATGGCACCGCCCGCACCGCCTGAACCGCCCGCGGTGCCGGAGCCGCAGCTGGCCGACGCACTCGAGCACGCCGTGGTCGACGGGGAGCGGTCGCCGGCCGATGCGGAGGAAGCGCCGCGAGAGAAAGCGCTGGTCGAGAACGAGGTTCCCCAGCCTTACGACGAGCCGCTGCCGGTACTGGGCGAGGTAGGAGCTCTCGCCGGGAGTGTCGACGAGCTGTCGCTGGTGGACTCTGACCCGTTCGCCTCGTCGTTCGAGTACGGGTTTCTCGATGAGGAGCTCACCGCGCGGGCGCCCGAGGCGCGGGTGTCCGACGCGGCCGACTGGTTCGACGCGGAGCAGCCGTTCGAGGAGCCGCAGCCCCACGCCACCGAGTCTGGCGGCCGCACGATCACGGGTTATCTCGGGGAGCTCGCGGCCTGGCAGCCCGGCGCGGGCGTGGGGAGTCGGGGCGAGGTCCCCGCGGAGTCATTCGAGGCCGGCGGGATCGAGCCGGCGATCGACATGGTCGCGGAGCTGGAGGCGGAGATCGCCGAGCCGGATGTCGAGATCGCGGAGCCGTGGGTGGACGCCGTTGCCGAGGCGGAAGTGGGCGGCTCCGAGCCGCGGGTTGCCGAGCCGTGGGTGAGCGCCGCATCCGCGGCGGACGCGGTGGCCGTGGACGCCCCGGCACCGGGCGCATCGCTGGACGACGACCTGCCTTTCCCCTGGGAGACCCCGGAGAACACCGGCTCTGCGCACACGCCCGGTGCGCCGGTGGCGTCGAGCGCCGACGAGGACGAACCCTTCCCGTTCGAGAGCTTCTTCACGGAGGCGGAAACGGCCGGGCAATCGCCCGCGCAGCCGGCAACGGATCCCGCCGCGCCCGCCCCCGGGCCGAGCTCCGCGCCTGCCCCCGCGACACAGGAGGAGGAAGACGACCTCGAGTCGTTCCAGGCATGGCTTCGGAGCCTCAAGCGGTGAAGATCGGCGTCGTCCACGGACCGAACCTGAACCTGCTCGGCAAGAGGGAGCCGGAGATGTATGGCTCCGCGACGCTGGGGAACGTGGATGAGGCGCTGGTCGCGCTGGGCCGGGAGCTCGGCGCGCAGGTCGTCAGCTTCCAGTCCAATGGCGAGGGCGCGCTGGTGGACCACGTCCAGCAGACTGCCGCCTCGGTCGACGGGTTCCTGGTCAACGCCGGCGCTTACACCCACACCAGCGTGGCGCTCCGCGACGCGCTGATCGGGGTGCAGCGCCCGTTCGTCGAGGTGCATCTCTCGAACGTATTCGCCCGTGAGCCGTTCCGTCATCACTCGTATCTAGGCGACCGCGCCATCGGCCTGGTCGCCGGCTTCGGGATCGACAGTTATCTTCTTGCCCTCCGCGCCCTCGTCTCACACCTTCGGCGGGGCCGAGGGGACGAGTCGGCTGGATCATCTATTCAATCGTAGCTCCCGGACGGCCCCCGCCGTGTCCGGGAGGGAGGAAGACGTTGTGGCGACTACCGCCGATTTCCGGAACGGGATGACGATCTCGATGGATGGGAACCTCTGGACCATCCTTTTCTTTCAGCATCATAAACCCGGAAAGGGCAACACGGTCGTCCGCACGAAGCTGCGGAACGTGCTCACCGGCGCCGTTCTGGAAAAGACCTTTCGTGCCGGCGACCGCATCGAGGAGGTGCGTCTCGAGCACCGGAAGATCCAGTACAGCTACAACGACGGCGGTCTGTACTACTTCATGGACCAGGAAACTTTCGACATGATCCCGCTCAGCGGGGACGTGATCGGCGAGGACCAGCTCAAGTACCTCAAGGAAAACCTGGAGTGCGACGGGCTCATTCACAACGACAACATCATCGCGGTCGAGCTCCCGAACTTCATCGAGCTGGCGGTGGTTCAGACCGATCCCGGAGTGCGTGGAGATACCGCCCAGGGTGGCACCAAGCCGGCGAAGCTCGAGACCGGAGCTGTCGTGATGGTGCCCTTATTCCTCAACGAGGGTGACGTCATTCGCGTCGACCGCCGGGAGGACAAGTATCTGGAGCGCGTCAGCAAATGAGCGAGAACCCGGAACGCCAGCCGATCGTGGATCTGGACTTCCTCCAGGGCCTCATCTCCGCGGTCGACTCGAGCGGGATCGACTCTCTCGAGATCTCCCGCGGCGGCACACGAATCCGGATCGCGAAGACGCCACCGCCGGCCCACACCGTCACGCAGGCGGCGCCGGCGCCGGTGCGCGACCATGCGCCCGCTCCGGCTGCCGCTGCCGCACCGGCTGCTGCTCCAGCGGCTCCCGCGGCGCCTCCGGTGGTGGAGAGCCGCCTGTCCGACGTCAAATCGCCAATGGTGGGGACCTTCTACCGGTCGACTTCGCCGGAAGCGCCGGCGTACGTGGAGCCGGGTAGCCGCGTGGTCAAGGGGCAGACGCTCTGCATCCTCGAGGCGATGAAGCTCATGAACGAGCTCCAGGCCGAGATCTCCGGGGTGGTCCGGGAGGTGTGCGTCGAGAACGCCGAGCCCGTCGAGTACGGGCAGGTCCTCTTCCGCATCGAGCCAGAAGCGTGAGCGACACGCACGCCATGGACACGTCGACGCTCCACGGCGAGGCCGCTGCACCGGAATCGGGCGCCCCCGAGTTCAAGCTGCGCCGCGCCCTCGAGGAGATGGTCCGCCGGCGCGCGTCCGACCTGCATCTGAAGGTCGGCCTCCCGCCGGTGCTCCGTTTGCACGGCGAGCTGCTCCAGACCGGGCTCCCCGCGCTGCGGCCCGAAGACCTGCGCAGGTGCAGCGAGCAGATCCTCACCCCCGCTCAGGTCGAGGAGTTCGCGACCCGCAAGGAGATCGATTTCGCGGTCGGAGTGCAGGGGCTCGGGCGGTTCCGCGTAAACCTCTTCCAGCAGCGTGGCACCTTTGGGTTCGCCTTCCGCGCGATCCCCTTCGAGATCCCCTCCATGCGGGACCTCCAGCTCCCCGACGCGGTCGAGGAGATCGCGCTCTCCGCGCGCGGGCTGGTCCTCGTCACGGGCATCACGGGGAGTGGGAAGTCGACTTCGCTCGCGGCGATGATCCGGTTCATGAACGAGCATCGGGCGCTCAACATCGTCACCATCGAGGACCCGATCGAGTTCCTGCATCGCGACCTCAAGTCGATGATCAGTCAGCGGGAGGTGGGGAACGACACCCTCTCCTTCCAAGAGGCGCTCCGCCACGTTCTCCGGCAGGACCCCGACGTCGTGATGCTCGGCGAGATCCGCGATCGGGAGTCGATGGAGACGGTGCTCAAGGCGGCGAATACCGGACACCTGGTGCTCTCCACGCTGCACACGACGGACGTGGCGCAGACGGTCAGCCGCATCATCTCCTTCTTCCCGCCGCACCAGCACGGGGAGATCCGCGCCCTGCTTTCCGAGGCGCTGCGCGCGGTGATCTCCATGCGCTTGATCCCGCGCGCGGATGGAAGTGGCCGCGTGCCCGCCGCGGAAATCCTGGTGAACACCGCCGCAGTCGCAGAACGTCTCCGCGCCGGCGACCAGATGCACACCCTCCCCGACTTGATCGCGGAGGGACGCACCCAGTATGGAATGCAGACTTTCGACCAGAGCCTGATGGACCTCTACCGGCGCGGCCTGATCACTCAGGAGCGTGCGATGGAGTACGCGACCAATCCGGGCGAGTTCTCGCTCCGAGCATCCGGCATCGAAGCGGCCTCCGACGTATCCTTCGATTCGGGCTTCGTCCGGGAGGACCGCTAATGTTCCGGAAGGTTCTGATCGCCAACCGCGGCGAGATCGCTCTCCGCGTTATCCGCGCGTGCAAGGAGCTCGGCATCCGCACGGTCGCGGTCTTTTCCGAGGCGGACCGCGAGTCGCTCCACGTCCGCTTCGCGGACGAGGAGGTATGCATCGGGCCGGCTTCCGCTCGCGAGAGCTACTTGAACATTCCACGGATCATCGCCGCCGCCGAGATCACCGGCGCCGATGCGATTCACCCGGGGTACGGCTTTCTCGCCGAGAACGCGGAATTCTCCGAAATCTGCGAGCGCAGCGAGCTCACCTTCATCGGTCCTACGCCGCAGCAGATCCGCCAGATGGGAGACAAGGCGGCGGCGCGTCGGACGATGATGGAGGTCGGCGTCCCGATCGTGCCGGGGACCGACATCCTCGGCGATCCGGAAGAGGCGCTCGCCGCGGCGCGCGAGATCGGCTTCCCGGTGCTCATCAAGGCGGCCGCGGGAGGGGGCGGTAAGGGGATGCGCGTGGCCGCGGACGAGGAGGAGTTCACCAACCAGTACACGATGGCGCGCAACGAAGCCGCCGCTTCCTTCGGTGACGATAGCGTCTACATCGAGAAGTACCTCGCCCGGCCTCGGCACATCGAGTTCCAGATCCTGGGCGACCATCACGGCCGGGTGGTGCACCTGGGCGAGCGCGACTGCTCCATTCAGCGGCGCCACCAGAAGCTCATCGAGGAGGCGCCGTCGCCCGCCCTCACCGCCGACCTGCGCGCCCGCATGGGCGACGCCGCCGTCCGCGGGGCCAAGGCCATCGACTACGTAGGAGCGGGAACCATCGAGTTCCTGCTCGACGAGGACGGCTCCTTCTATTTCATGGAGATGAACACCCGGATCCAGGTCGAGCATCCCGTGACGGAGATGATCACCGGGTACGACCTCGTGAAGGAGCAGATCCGCGCCGCCGCGGGCCTTCCCATCTCCGTCGCCGATCCGGTCGAGTTCCGTGGGCATGCCATCGAATGCCGGATCAACGCGGAGGATCCAGCGCGGAATTTCGCCCCATCGCCCGGCACGATCCTCACCTTCCACCCGCCCGGGGGACCGGGAGTGCGGCTCGATACCCACGTCTACGCCGGGTATCGCGTACCGCCCTTCTACGACTCGCTGCTCGCCAAGGTGATCGTTCACGGCTCCACGCGAGACGAGGCGCTCGCCCGGATGCGCAACGCGCTCGCCTGGTTCATGCTCGAAGGCGTCCACACGACCATTCCGTTCCTGACGCAGGTGCTCGACCACCCGGATTTCATCTCCGGCGAGGTCGACACGAAGTTCCTGGAGCGCATGGTCTTCTAGAGCATCGATAACGAATGCGATTGGACATATATCTCACCCCGGGAGAGGTCGTGCCCGGGGAGATCGCGGAGCGCACGGTCGTGGTGCTCGACATCCTTCGAGCCACCACCACCATCACGCACGCGCTCAACAATGGCGCCAGGGCCATCTATCCCGTCTCCTCCATCGAGGAAGCGCTCCGTCTCGCCAACACCTTCGGGCGGGACGAGGTCCTGCTCTGCGGCGAGCGGAAGTGCCTCCCGATCGAGGGCTTCGACCTCGGCAACTCGCCCCATGAGTTCACGCGCGAGAGGGTGGCGGGGAAAATTCTCGTGATGACGACGACCAACGGGACGGCCGCATTGTCGATGACGGGCGGTGCCGCACGCGTCGTCGTGGGATCGATGCTGAACATGGGGGCCGTGGTCGCCGAGCTCGTCCGCTCCGGCGGAGACCCCGTCATCCTCTGCTCGGGCCGCGACCGCCACTTCGCCGTCGAGGACGCCGTCGCGGCAGGCGCCATGGCTACCCGCCTGATGGAAGAACGCCCGGGCAACTGGGTGCTGAACGATGCGGCGCTCGCGGCGGTCGCGCTGGCCCGCGAGTTCGGCTCGAATACGGCGACCTTCCGGAACAGCGAATCCGGTCGCGCCCTCCTCGCGACCGGGCACGAGTCGGATCTGGATTTCTGCGCAAAAACGGATACATTGAACGTTCTCCCCGTCCTGCACGAGCGAAACATCACCCTCTCGCAGGTCCCGGCCAGCTAGGCTCTAGGGCGCGGGCGAAAGGGAACAGCCATGGCCGATCGCCGCCATCTCCCGCTGTTCCCTCTTCCCTGTTCCCTGCTCCCTCCCCCGTAGTTCCGATGCCGAAAACCTCCGCCACCGCTACCGCCGCCGACGATCGACTACAGCGCGAGCTGTGGGCGCTCGCACTGCTCGGACTGGCCGTGCTCCTGACGCTCAGCTTCGTCCCACCGGCCTGGTTCGGCGGTGTGGGATTGCGTCTCTTCCCGACCGGCAACGTGATCGGCGTGGTCGGGCGGTACGTTTCGCAGGCAACCTGGCGCCTGTTCGGGGTGCTGGGACTACTGCTCCCGCTGTTTCCCGCCGTATGGGCGGGCTTCGTTCTCGAGCGCTTCGATCGGTCCACCGCACTCCGCCTCACCGGCTTTCTGGCAGGCGCGCTGC
This sequence comes from Gemmatimonadota bacterium, assembly GCA_019348265.1. GTDB lineage: Bacteria > Gemmatimonadota > Gemmatimonadetes > Longimicrobiales > Longimicrobiaceae > JAHWJV01. The sequence continues at coordinate 4,751 of JAHWJV010000027.1, read as the reverse complement.
TGCTGATCCCGATGGGCTGGTACGCGTTCAGCCGACCTGCCGGCGGCATCCCCGCCGGGATCGGACGCCTCGCCGGAGGCGCGGGTGAGCCGCTGGCGCAGGTGTTCGGATGGCTCGGTGCCGGGCTCCTGCTCACCTTCGTCTTCGCCGCCGTCTGCGTAGTCACCATCGGCTGGAACCCGCTGCGATCCATGCTGGGCGGCGGGCTCGCGGCATGGGTGCACTCCCGGCGAGCCGCTACCTCGCTGATCGCATTGATCCCGCGCCGCGCTGCGGATGTGGGCGAGACCGTGGCGCTCGATTGGGAGCCGGCGGGCGGGCGTGACGGGGAGGCCCACGATCCGTGGGAGGACGACGATTCGGAGCTGGAGCTCGATCCGTTCGAGACGGTGCCCGACGCCCCGCTCGCCGCCGCCCCGGCCGCCGCTCCGCGCGCCCGCAGGGCGGCGCGGGTGAAGCCGAAGGATCCGATCCACGAGGTGGTGGGGGCGGACACGGGGCAGCCGGAAGCGCCTGATCTGCCAGCTACCTCGCTGCTGACCGCCCCACCTCCGAAAGACGAGCTGCAGAACAAGCGGGCGCTGGACGGCCTCGGACAGGTGCTGATCGACAAGCTCGCAACGTTCAAGATCGCCGGTGAGATCGTGGGGATGACTACCGGCCCGGTGGTGACGCAGTTCGAGGTCAGCCCGGCCCCTGGAGTCAAAGTCTCGCGCATCGCGAACCTCGACGCGGACCTGGCCCTCGCCCTGAAGGCGCCGTCCATCCGCATCGTCGCGCCGATCCCGGGTAAGGGAGCGGTGGGAGTGGAGGTGCCGAACCCTCAGCCGGAAATGGTCTACTTCCGGGAGGTGCTGGAGTCGCCCGCCTTCCGCAGCAGCAAGGCGGAGCTTCCGCTCGCGCTCGGCAAGGACATCGCCGGGCGCCCGTACGTCGCGGACCTGGCCCGGATGCCCCACCTGCTGATCGCCGGCGCCACCGGGTCGGGGAAGTCGGTCTGCATCAACACCATCATCACGTCGCTCGTCTACCGTCATTCGCCGCGCACGCTTCGGCTCCTGATGGTGGATCCTAAGATGGTGGAGCTGAGCATGTACAACGACCTCCCCCATCTTCGGCACCCCGTCGTAACCGACAACAACGACGCCGCCGGCGTCCTGAAGTGGGCCGTGATCGAGATGGAGCGGCGGTACGCGCTGCTCTCCGCCAACAGCGTCCGCAACCTGCAGGACTTCAACAAGCGAATCGAGAGCGGCGCCGTGATGCGCACGCCGGACCCCGTGGGCGAGGAGGGCGACCCGGATCGCTGGATCTACCAGGCGGGCGCGCTTCCGTACGTGGTCCTGATCATCGACGAGCTCGCGGACCTGATGATGACGGTCCAGGGCGACGTCGAGCGGCCGCTGGCGCTGCTCGCGCAGAAGGCTCGCGCCATCGGCATCCATCTGATCCTGGCGACGCAGCGCCCATCGGTGAACGTGATCACCGGGCTCATCAAGGCGAACTTCCCGAGCCGGATCGCCTTCCGCGTCTCGTCCAAGGTGGATTCGCGAACCATCCTGGACCAGAACGGCGCCGACAGCCTGCTCGGGAACGGCGACATGCTCTTCCTTCCGCCGGGCTCCAGCGATCCGCAGCGGGTCCAGGGCGCATTCCTCTCCACCGAGGAGACCGAGGACCTGGTGAGCTGGTACCGGGAGCGCGCTCGGATTCGCCGCGAGGAGGCGCTCGCCGGAGGGATGGAGCTCGGCGGCGCCAGCGAGCGCAACATCCTCGACGAGGTGCGCGCCCGCGAGGCGGACGGCGGCGACCTGGAGGAGGATGAAGGAGCGGTCGCCGAGCGCGACAAGCTCTTCCGCGAGGCGGCCGAGCTCTGCGTACAGCACCAGGGCGGCTCCACGTCGCTGCTGCAGCGGCGGCTTCGGATCGGCTACGGCCGCGCCGCTCGTATCATCGATCAGCTCCACCACGCCGGAATCCTCGGTCCGCCGGACGGCTCCAAGCCGCGCGACGTCATGGTCGACCTGATTCAGCTCGACCAGCTCTGCCCCGACGACTGAGTGCGAGAGTGCGAGAGTGCAAAGGTGCGAGAGTAAGCAGGCCGTTACTTTCGCACCTTCGCACTTCGTACTCTTGCACTCAGCTCCCGGTCGGGAACGGCCGGGATGCGGACGGGTACGACCCGCGGAACGATTCACCCCGGAGAGCGAGATGCAACGATCGTATATCAGGATTCTGTCGGCGTTTATGGCTGCGGGTCTCGCTGCGTGCAGCGGGTCGGACGGCGAGGCGGTCCGCCAGGCCGAAGCGGTGCAGCCGGCAAAGGTGGCCGTGCCGGCGCGGCGCGTGCTGCCCGCGAGGCCCTTGGTCGAGGCGGCCGTGAGGTCGGAGAAGGCGTACCCGGAAGCACCCGCGCCCGCGCTGGCCCCGGAGAGCGCGCCCGTCGTGGAGCCGACGCTGCCCGCCGAGCGCGAGACAGCCGAGGAGGCCCCGGCCGCGCAGGCGAGCGCCGCGGCCATTCTGCGGCGTGCCGAGGCGGCGAACACGGCGATGCGCTCCTTCCAGGCGGACTTCGTCCAGGATCTGAGCGTGCCGCTGCTCGGATCGTCGCAGCGCAGCCGCGGCAGGATGTACGCGAGGCAGCCAGGACGCTTCAGCATGCGGTTCACCGCCCCGGCAGGTGACCTCGTCGTCGCCGACGGCCGGAACCTCTGGCTCTACTATCCGAGCACGGACAAGAAGCAGGTCATCAAGACCCCCATGGCAGCGGGCGGTGACCAGGTCGATTTCCAGAAGCAGTTTCTCAGCAACTCCGCGGCTCGCTACAACGCCGTGCTGAACGGGACGGAGTCGGTGGGCGGCCGGCCGGCCAACGTGCTGACGCTCACCCCCAAGGGGCAGTCTCCTTTCCGGAAGGTGCGAATCTGGGTCGATACGAGAGACGCCCTCGTGCGGCGCTTCGAGATCACCGAGGAGAACGAGTCCGTCCGGCGGATCGAGCTCTCGAACCTTCGCCCAAACGCCACCATCCCCGACGCGATCTTCAGCTTCACGCCTCCCGCCGGAACGCAGGTCTTCCAGCAGTAACCCGACGGGGCGGACGCACGGCGTCCGCCCTCCTTTGCTTGCCCCGCCTGACCGCCTCTCCCTACATTCCGCCCGGATTCGTCAACCTCTCTCCGGACGGCAAATCATGGCCAAAAACGCGACCTTCGACATAACCTCCTCCGTCGATCTGCAGGAGGTGGACAACGCGGTGAACCAGGCGCGCAAAGAGGTCGACCAGCGCTACGACTTCAAGGGCGTCACCGCGGAAATCGAGTTCAACAAGGACGCAGGCACGCTCACCCTCGTCTCCGAGGACGAGTACAAGCTGACCGCCCTCATCGACATCCTGCAGTCGAAGCTGATCAAGCGAGGCGTGCCCATCCGGAACCTCGACTACGGCAAGATCGAGCTCGCCTCGCTCGGCAGGGCGAGACAGGTCGTCACCCTGCAGCAGGGCATCTCGACGGAGAAGGGGAAGGAGATCGTCAAAGCGATCAAGAACGGCGGGTTCAAAAAGGTCCAGGCGCAGATTCAGGACGATCAGGTCCGCGTCCAATCCCCCTCCGTGGACGAGCTTCAGGCGGTAATCGCCATGCTGAAGAAGGAAGACTTCGGGCTGGAGCTCAGCTATGGGAATTTCGGTCGTGAAAAGTCGCCAGTCGTCAGCCGTAGGTCGACATCCCGACGGCCTCGAACCGATTACCCCAGCTACACCACTCACGATGGAAGTGGACTGAAGACTGACGACTGAAGACTGAAGATTGAAGACTGACGACTTCCAATGCCCCACGTCCCTCAGACCTCCCCTGACTGGTTCAAGCGCGCCGCCGCGGTCACTCCGGGCGGCGTCAATTCTCCCGTTCGTGCGTTCCGCGGGGTTGGCGGCGACCCGTTCTTCGTCTCGCGTGGAGCCGGCGCGCGGCTTTGGGACGTGGAGGGACGGGAGTACATCGACTACGTCCTCTCCTGGGGCCCGCTGATCTTTGGACACGCGCACCCGGCCGTGGTGGCGGCGGTGACCGAGGCGGCAGCGCTGGGGACGTCCTATGGCGCACCTACCGCCGCCGAGGTCCTTCTGGCGGAGCTGGTCCGCGATTTCTTTCCGTCGATGGAGCTCCTGCGCTTCGTGAACAGCGGGACCGAGGCGACGATGTCGGCGGTCATCGCCCGCAGGTCAGAAAGATCGTCGCTCATAGCCCCGGCTACCGTGATCCGCCGTCGGCTCCTAGTCTAGAATACTAGGACAGGGAGGGAGGCGGCTGGCGACGGCCTCCAGCTCCTCGAGCTGCAGCTCCAGCTGGTCGAGCAGCTTGCGGCCGCGTTCGGAAGAGGCTCCGAAGCGGTCATGCTTGAGCTTGGCGATCAGGAGCTTGAGATGCGCGACCATGGCTTCGGCGCCGGTGGCGCGCGCCTCCGCCTCGCGCCGCGCCAGCCGGCCGCCGGCACCACGGCCCGGGCGCCCGCCGAGAGTGCCCGACCGGTCGAGACGGCCGCTGCGCCTTCGGGCGCGGCGGGGGGCCGCGCTCTCCTCCCACGGGTTACCCGACGGCTCCCCTCACGACACGCGCGCAGACGGGTGATCACCGCGGAGGAGCCGACGTCGCCCGACTCGTCCGGGAATGTCCTGGTCTGCCGTGGCCGGACCGCCGCGAGGGCTGAGCCGATCGGGTGCATCGCGTGCCGGTTCCGGTTGGCGCAGGGGG
>JAHWJV010000279.1 GCA_019348265.1 Gemmatimonadota bacterium | reverse complement strand
CGGACTCGTCCACCGCCTTCACCACAAGCTCGCCCAGGTTGTCCAGCACGTACTTCCGCGCGGAGTCGTCCTCCAGCAGATAGGTGGGGACGTTTTCCAGGGTCGGATCCTCGTCCAGGTAGTAGCGGATTATCGCGGGAACGTACGCATAGACGGCCTTGTCGTCCGCGATCCCGGTACCGATCGCGTTCGAGAGGATCACGTTCCCGGCCCGATAGGCGTTGAACAGACCCGGAACCCCCATCACCGAGTCGTGCCGGAAGGGGATCGGGTCGATGAAGTCGTCGTCGATCCTGCGATAGATCACGTCCACGCGGCGCAGCCCCGCCGTCGTCCGCATGTAGACGACGTTGTCGTGCACCACCAGGTCCCGCCCCTCCACCAGCTCCACACCCATCTGCCGCGCGAGAAAGGTGTGCTCGAAGTAGGCGGAGTTGAACGCGCCCGGAGTGAGCAGCACCACCGTCGGCTCCGAGCTGCGCGTCTGCGTCAGCTCCTGGAGGGTCGACAGCAGCATCCGCGGATAATGGTCCACGGAGCGGATCTGGTAGTGCTGGAACAGCTTCGGGAAAACGTTCCGCATCACGTGACGGTTGCTGAGCATGTAGCTCGCCCCGCTCGGCACGCGCAGGTTGTCCTCCAGCACCGCGAACTCCCCGCTCGGCAGCCGCACCAGGTCGATCCCGGCGATCGAGACGTACGTGTCGTGCGGCACCCGCACCCCACGCATCTCCCGGCGGTAGTGCTTGCAGCTCACCACCAGCCGCCTCGGCACCACCCGGTCCGCCAGGATCTTCCCCTCGCCGTAGACATCCTTCAGGAACAGGTTCAGCGCCGTGATCCGCTGCACCAGCCCGCGCTCCACCCGGTCCCACTCGGCCGCGCTCACGATCCGCGGCAGCACGTCGTACGGGAAGATCTTCTCCGTCGCGTCCCCGTGCCCGTACACCGTGAAGGTGATTCCCCGGTCCAGGAACGTCTGGTCCGCCGCGAGCTGCCTGTGCGCCATCTCCTCCGGCGACAGCTCCCCCAGCCGCTGCAGCAGCAGCTCGTACGCCGGCCGCGCCGCCATCTCCGGCGTGAACATCTCGTCATATCCCTGCCCGAGCGTATACTCGGAGAAGAACGACGCCGGCAGAGACGGTGCGGTGGCCATGTCGGTCAAGCGGTCATCCCATTCGTGTTCACATCCTATTTACCGGCAAAAACGCAAGCTGTCAACTCAATACAATTGATATTGTGCGAAAAACAAACGCTCGGGCCTCAGATTGTAAGTTGCCCATCCCGATTCCGGATGCACCCCTGCACATACCGCAAACTGAGGACCCCCGCTCCGAATCCGGAGCGGGGGTCGGGCTGCTCGCTCTGGGGAGACTCAGGCGGTCTCTCTCGTCGCCGAGCTCGAGCGTAACGGGTCTGCGGCCTCAGGAGCGATCCGCCGTGGCGGTCTGGGTCCAGTGAGTGGTGCCATCGTACTGCAGCGCCACCGGCTCGTCGTCTACGAAGGTCTCCAGGTTCACCGGGCGCTTCCAGACGGACTGCACGTGCTCCAGCGTTTCGAGCGCCTGGTCCAGCTTGAGCGGGACTCCTTCGAACCGGTGTACGAGGAGCAGCTCGCCGCGGTTGAGGAAGTTGCCGTCGGCCACCTCGATGGTTGGCTGACCGAAGTTGGTGAGCATGAAGAGGAGCTTCTCCTTCACCGCAAGGAAGTCGCGGTCGGCGATCACGTACTGGTTCGTGCGGCGGTCGAACTCGTAGGTGAACAACCCGTGCCGGCGCACGAAGTCGGCGGTGAGGAACTCGTCGATGAAGGTGACGTCGTTGTAGTGGCGGCGAACCTCGAAGATCTTCTCGCGGCCCTTCATCGCTCCGGTATCCCAGGTGCGCTTGACGGCGTAGTCGTCGCACGCCTCCCAGTCGGCGCCGTGGCGGCCCTTGTCCCAGCGCTCCTCGATGTCGCGCCAGAGCTCGATCCCGACCTTGGAGGGGTTCAGCCGCCCGGGCGAGGTAGCCATGGTGCCCGAGTGGTGGTCGGCGTAATCGATCACCTCGGAGGGGTGGAGGAGGCGCTCCGTCATCATACGGGAGTGCCAGAACGACGCCCAACCTTCGTTAGCGATCTTGGTCCGGCCCTGCGGCGCGAAGTAGTACGCCTCCTCCCGCATCATGCCGAGCACGTCGCGCTCCCAGTTGCGCAGCGGCGCGTGCTCCTGGAGGAAGAGCATGACGTCGCGCTCCGGCCGCGCGGGGAACCGCTCCTCCTCCTTCCGAACCCGCTCCTTCCGCGCGCGCTCCGCCTCCATCGCCGCCGGCGGGTTGATGAAGGAGTCCATGTACCCCTTCGCTCGCATCCTCTTCGGCTCGCGACTGCCTTCCTCCTCCTCCGTCTGACCCGTCCCGGGCGCCGCCGGCGCTCGGAGGGAGTGCAGCGCGCTGTAATCGATCAGGTTGTCCAGCGACAGGCACCGGTCCAGCAGCCCCTCCACCGCCTCGATCCCGTGCCGCTCCATGTAGCGCCGGACGCGGCTGGCGTGGTTCGCCATCTCGTCCAGCATCTTCCGGTTGGTGCCGGAGAACATGAAGTTGTGCTTGAAGAAGTCCCCATGCCCGCATACGTGCGCCATCACCAGCTTCTGGTCCACGTAGTGGTTGGCGGCGAGGAGATAGGCGTAGGTGGGGTCGTTGTTGATGACCATCTCGTAGATCTTCGAGAGGCCGTACGCGTACGAGCGCGACAGCTCGATGTACTCCATCCCGAACCGCCAGTGCGGGTAGCGGGCTGGATAGCCGCCGTACGCGGCGACCTCATTGATCTCCTCCCAGTCCAGCACCTCGTAGATCGTCTCGAAGAAGTCCAGCCCGTAATCCCGGGCGTGGGCTTCGACCTCCTCCTGGAGAGCGCTGAGCTGAGTCGAAAGGGGCTGAGGCATGAGCAGCTACCAGTTGCCAGTTGCCAGTTGCCAGTTGCCAGTCTCCAGTCTCCAGTCTCCAGTCTCCACGCAGCAGTTGCCGGAACTGGTAACTGGCGACTGGCAACTGGAGACCTGGTGTCTCACTTCCCCTTCCCGAGAAAATCCTTGATCGACCCGAGGATCGAGTCGCGATCACGGATTTGGGAAAGGATAAGGTTCTCGGCGGTGATGTGGCGCTCGAGGGCGCCGTAGAAGGCGCCGGTGCCGGAGCGGCTCTCCACCTGGCCGTACCCGAATAGATTGGCGGCGGGAAGGAGCCGCTCGCGGAGGAGCTGGTAGCAGCGCTCGTTGTCGCCGGTGCCGAGGTTGTCGCCGTCGGAAAAGTGGAAGACGTACAGGTTCCAGTCGCTGGCCGGGTACTCCCGCTCCGCGATCTCACTGGCGAGCTCGTAGGCGCTGGAGATCTTCGTCCCGCCCGACTCGCGCGTAGAGAAGAAGGTCTCGCGATCGACTTCACGGGCGGCGGCGTCATGGACGATGTAGCGGCTCTGGACGCCGTCGTAGTGCGCGCGGATCCAGTTGTCGATCCAGAAGGACTCGATCCGGACGATCTCCTTCTGCTCGTTGCCCATCGATCCCGAAACGTCCATCAGGTAAAAGACCACCGCGTTGGCCACCGGCACCGGCTCGTCCTTCCACGAGCGGTAGCGCATGTCCTCGCGCACCGGGACGACGAGCGGGCGGCGTGGATCGTACGAGCCGGTGGAGATCTGGCGCCGGAGCGCTTCCCGGTAGGTCCGCTTGAAGGAGCGGAGCGTCTCCGGCCCGATCCTGCGGATCCCCGTGTACCGTCCCCTCACCGCGCTCAGCGACTCCGCCCCCTTGGGGCGAATTCGCGGAAGCTCCAGCGCCTCGCCGATCATCTGCGTCATCTCCGCGATGCTCACTTCCACCTCGCGGATGTGCCGCCCCGGCTCCGATCCCGCCCCGCTCCCCTCCCCGGGCCCGCCGCCGAGCGGAGTGCCCACGTCTCCCGGGCCCTGGCCGACGCCACCCTGCTCCTTGCTCCCGTAGCGAAAGCGCGGCAGCTCGATCTGGGGCACGGGGATGGAGACGATCTCCTTCCCCTGCTTCCCGATCATCTCACCGCGGGTGATATGGCGCTTCAGATCTTCCTTGATCTTCCCGCGGACGATGTCGTCGAACCGTTTCCGGTCCCGCTCGATTCGTCTGACCATGGGCTATCGGCTAACGGCTGTCGGCTATCGGTGGACTACGGGAGCCGGCGAGTCGCGTGGCTCCTCCTTCTCCGCCCGCAGCGCCTGCGCCGGCGCGAGCGCCAGCGCGACCTGCGACACCGCGAACAGGACGAGCGCGCCCAGCAGCAGCCAGCGCTGCCGCTGACTCAGCCGCCCACCTGCCCGCACCGGCATCGGGCTCTGCGACGCGGCCGTCCAGCGGCGCCCGCCCGTCTCCTGCAGCCGCGTCGTCATGTCGGCGAAGCACCCGGCGCAGATCCGCGACGGCGGGTTCAGATGCCAGCAGTGCGGGCAGATGACGAACGAGCTCTCAGCAGGCATAAGGTTCCGAAGGAAAATGATGAATGATGGATGATGGATGAGGAATGAACTCACCGCGGGCGCGCTGGTGATTCGTCATCATTCATCATTGCTGTCACGCCACGTCCCCCCGCGCGAAGATGCTCGCGACGAAGTTCAGCACGTCGGTGGAGCAGATGTCGCAGTAGCCGTGCTCCTTGATGAGCCGATGCTTCACCACGTCGATCTTTTCCTGCGCGCTCTTGTCGATCACGTTGGAGACGAGGCTGGTGAGCTTTATCGAGTCCTTCTGGTCCTCGAACTGCTTCAGCTCCAGCGCCTTCTGGAGGCGCTCGTTGGTGTTGTAGACGAACTTCTTCCCGTCGATGGCCAGCGCGCCGATGTAGTTCATGATCTCCCGGCGGAAGTCGTCCTTGCTGAGCCAGAGGTTCTTGACCTTCTGGACCATGACGCTGCGGGTGATGTCGCCCTCGAGGTTGCGGAGGATCTCCGCGACGCCGAAGAGCCCGACCGCCAGCGAGACGAACTGCAGACCCTGGAAGAGCTCCGGAACGCCGAACGTGAACCGGGGCACGCCGGTGCCGGTGTCCTGCCCGACCGTGCCCAGCAGGAGG
>JAHWJV010000278.1 GCA_019348265.1 Gemmatimonadota bacterium | reverse complement strand
CGGGAGCTCCAGCCGAAGGTGGACCTGTTCCTGTGCGAGGTCGACTGGTACAAGGTGGTGGATCCCGCATTGCACTTCGAAGATCTCGGAGATCACGCGGGAGAGATGGAGACCAGCGTGATGCAGCACATCGCCTCCGCGCTCGTGCTACCGCTCGGCGAGGCCGGCGACGGGAGCGCGCGCGTGTTCCGGGTCGCGGCGCTGCGCGAGCGGTGGGCCTGGGCCCCGCGCCAGTGGACCCAGGTCTCCGCCGATACCGGCATCGGTGATCCCGGAGCATCGACTCCGGAGAAGGGAAGGGAATACGTCACCGCGGTGGTCTCGCGTATTGCCGGGTTCCTGACGGAGCTCGCCGCCGCCTCACGCGACGACATGTATCAGGATCCGCCCGGCTCCAGCCGGGCTCGGGGAGTCTCTTCGCCGCATGCCGCGCGATCGCGGTCATCTCGCTACCCGGAGAACACATGAAGCTGATTGCCGCTGCATCGATCGCACTGCTGGTCGCCGGCTGCGCCAGCGTACAGGGCGGGGGCCGGAGTCTCTTCAACGGTGTCTCGCTGGAAGGGTGGAGCCGCAAAGCCGTGCACGGCGGAGGCGGAGGCCTCTGGAGCGTCGAGAACGGCACCCTGGTCGCGAACCAGGAACCGGGCCACACTGGCGGCCTGCTGGGAACCGACCGCTCTTATGCGGATTTCGAGATCGAGTTGGAATTCTCCGCGGACGATCCGGCGGATACGGGGCTCTTCCTGCGCACGCGTGAGGATGGGATGGGCTACCAGATCACCATCGACAACCATGCGAAGGGGACGGTAGGAAGCCTGTACGCCCCAACGGCCGGCAACTTCCTGGTCCAGTACCCGGACTGGAGAAGGACCTATCGTACGGAGGGGTGGAACCATCTCCGCGCTCGCATCACCGGACAGCCGGCGCGCATCAACGCGTGGTTGAACGGCGTCCAGACGCTCGACTTCCAGGACACGATCCCGCGCTACCCTCGTGAAGGGTACATCGGGCTGCAGGTGCATGGTGGCGCGGGATCGTGGGGCGAGGCGAGCAGGGCTCGGTTCCGCAACATCCGGATCACCGAGCTCGACTGAGCCCCAGGCAGACCGGCTCCCGGGGAGGCTTGCCCGCCCCCGGGAGCCGCGCTATTCCTGGGAGGGTGGACGCGTGCGCGAGACTCTCTTCAACCGCATGATCGACCCGGCAGATCCGCATTTCCTGAGCGCTTCGCGCTGCTGTAATCCCCACCGAAGGACGAACACCGATGAGCGACAAGAGAACTTCACGCCGGCAATTCCTGAAGCGGAGCGGAGCGGCGCTGGCCGCCGGCGCCGGTACGAGCACGATCCCCGCGGAGGCCCATGGCGCGCAGCACTTCCAGCTCGCGACGCCGGACGATCGCGAGGCCCAGCAGAGCGGCGACGTCCGCATCGCCACCATCGGGGTCGGCATCCAGGGCTCCAATGACACCAACGCCGCGCTCCGCGTCCCTGGCGTGCGAATGGTGGCGGCGGCCGACGTGTACGAGGGGCGCCTGACGCGGGCCAGGGAGGTCTGGGGCAACCACCTCTTCACCACGCGCGACTACCGGGAGGTCCTCGCCCGCCCCGACGTCGACGCGGTGATCATCGCCACGCCCGATCACTGGCACGCCCGGATGGCGATCGATGCGATGAACGCCGGCAAGGACGTGTACGTCGAGAAGCCGATGGTGCAGAGGATCGAGGAGGGCCATGGCGTGATCGACGCGCAGCGGCGCACCGGGAGGATCCTCCAGGTCGGCAGCCAGCGCGTCAGCTCCATCGTCTACGCCAAGGCCAAGGAGCTGCTCGCCGCCGGCGTGATCGGCCCCCTCAACTTCATCGAGGTCAACTACGACCGGAATTCCTCGCTCGGGGCGTGGCAGTACTCCATCCCTACGGACGCGAGCCCGGAGACCATCGACTGGGACCGCTTCCTCGGCCACGCGCCCAAGCGGCCCTTCGAGCCGATTCGCCTCTTCCGCTGGCGCAATTATCAGGACTATGGCACCGGAGTCCCGGGAGACCTCTTCGTGCACCTCTTCAGCGGCATCCATTACGTCCTGGACAGCAACGGCCCGACGCGGGTGATGTCCACTGGCGGACTTCGTCACTGGAAGGACGGGCGCGATGTCCCGGACGTGATGATCGGCCTGCTCGACTACCCGGAAACGCCGCGGCACCCCGCCTTCAACATCAACATGCGGGTGAATTTCGCGTCCGGTGACGGCGGCGGCTCGAGCTTCCGCTTCATCGGCCCCGACGGCGTGCTGACCATCGACAACCGGGTCACGCTGCAGCGCGCGACCAGGGAGCGCGAGCCGGGTCACACGGCCAACACCTTCTCGAGGGCGGTGCAGGAGCAGGTGGTGCGCGAGTACAGGGCCAGGCACCCGGAGAGGGCGCCCGAGGTGTCGCCGCAGCACACCGAGGTGTACGCGCCACCGGCCGGATACAACGACTTGCTGGACCACTTCCAGAACTTCTTCAACGCGGTGCGGTCGAGGAAGCCGGTCGTCGAGGACGCGGTGTTCGGCTTCCGAGCCGCCGGACCCGCGCTCCTGACGAACATGAGCTACTTCGACAAGCGCCCGTACCAGTGGAACCCGGAGACGATGAAGATCGTCGGCTGAGCGGACGTGGCGGAATCGTCGGATATGGACGGTAGACGACGCGGCTCGCCTGACGATCAGGCGAGCCGCGTCGCGCACGGATGAGCAGCGAGGGTCGGCTAACTCTTCCCGTCGGTCTCGGGCATACCGATCTCGTTCGCGAGTCCGCTCCCCCCCGTCCGGGGGCGCGCCGCGGTGGGCATGGACCCATCGTCGGCTGTCTCGGGGGCCGCGGACGTGCCGGCGTCCTCGCCTCGACCCTGCGCACCAGCGCGTGAGGTCTCGCCCGGATCCTTCGGCGCCTGCGGCTCTTCCTGTTCTCTGGCCATGGAAACTCCTCCTGCAAAGGTGGCTCGGGAGTACGCGCAGTCGCAGATTCCACACCAGGCGCCGCCTGAATCACCCTCTAACCTCCCGCCGTCGCGAATTCGGACGGCAGAGATCCTCCACCTGACCACGGACCAGCTGCACGCCGGGTAGGAGGAGATCCGTGAGCGCGGCGGTACCCCCGGGAATGATCGACCACTTATACAGGTAGTGACGATGCGCTATCGCCAGGCCGGCTAGCCAGCAGCTGCAGCTTCTCCGGGCTGCTCCTACGAGCTACACTCCTCTTTTCCCCACCCGGATGCGTCCCCATGAAGCGATCCCGCGGACCGGACGGTCTCCCTCTCCGCATCGGGCCGTAGGGCGCCTCCTCGGGCGCGCTGGCCGGCGTTGCACTGCCGGCGGTGACGGCTGGCGGCTTCGTTGTGCCGATCGTGTGGATCGGCGCAGGGCCGATCCTCGTCCTGGTGTTCGCAACGGCAGGCTGGGTGCTGGCCCGCCGCATCTAGGTCGTGTACTTCTAACGCGCGGCTCGGCGCCCGCCGCGCCGCCGACGCGTGTTCGAATGCCTGAACCGACGGCCGGCGTTCCAGCCGCCTATTCCGATCCCAGCGCCCTCCTACCCCCCGCTCATTCGTGGAACTGATCATCCGCAACCTGTCGAAGAGCTACGCCAACGGCGTGCAGGCGCTGACGGACGTCTCCCTGACTATCCCCCAGGGGATGTATGGTCTCCTCGGCCCGAACGGGGCGGGGAAGTCGACGCTGATGCGCACCATCGCGACGCTGCAGGAGGCGGACTCCGGTACGATCCGGCTCGGGGAGATCGACGTGCTCACGCAGAAGGAGGAGGTGCGGAGAACGCTGGGGTACCTCCCGCAGGAGTTCGGCGTCTACCCCAAGGTCGGGGCGGAGGAGCTGCTCGACCATTTCGCCGTGCTCAAAGGGATCACCCATCGCGCGGAGCGGAAAGAGACGGTGCAGGCGCTGCTGCAGCAGACGAACCTGTACGAAGTGCGAAAGAAGAAGCTCGGCGGCTTCTCCGGCGGGATGCGCCAGCGCTTCGGGATCGCCGTCGCGCTGCTCGGGAATCCCCGGCTGATCATCGTGGACGAGCCCACGGCGGGTCTGGATCCGGCCGAGCGTGTGCGCTTCCTGAACCTGCTGAGCGAGCTCGGCGAGAACAGCGTCGTCATCCTGTCGACCCACATCGTCGAAGACGTCTCGGAGCTGTGCAGCCGGATGGCGATCATCGATCGCGGCGAGATCCTGCTGGAGGGGGAGCCGCTGGCCGCCATCGAGAAGATGCGCGGCAAGGTGTGGAAGAAGATCGTCGACAGGAGCGAGGTCGCGGCGGAGGAGGCGGCGCACCACGTCATCTCGACGCGCATGCTGGCCGGGCGGACGATGATCCACGTTCACCACGACGCTCGCCCCGACGAGAGCTTCCAGCCCGTGGACCCCAGCCTGGAGGACGTCTACTTCGCCGCGATGGGCCGCCACATCAGCGGGGAGGGTGAGACACCCGAAGCCGCGGTGCTCGCGTGAGCGCTTTCCTCGAGATCCTGCGCTTCGAGCTCCGCTACTATCTGCGGCGGATCTCCACCTGGGTGTACTTCGGCGTCCTGTTCCTGATCTCGTGGACGGTCACGGCGTCGCGCGCGGGGGCGTGGCGCGAGTGGGACCTGGGGAGTGACCTGCTCCTGGCCAACTCGCCGCTGCGCATCACCACGCTGATGCTGACGCTGGGGATCCTGGCGGTGCCCGTGACCTCGGCGATCGCGGGGACGGCGATCTTCCGCGACTTCGAGACGCGCGCCTACCCGCTCTTCTTCACCACGCCCACGCCGAAGTGGGCGGACCTGGGCGGGCGCTACCTGGGCGCGGTGCTCGCGAACCTGCTGGTGATGCTGGGCATTCCCCTGGGCGCGGCCACGGCCGCGTCGCTGCCCTTCACCGACCCGGACCGCATCGCCTCGTACGGCGCGGGGGCGTACGCGCTCCCCTTCGCGCTGATGGTGGTCCCCAACGTGCTAGCGACGGCGGCGCTGTTCCTGGTGATGGGCGCCCTCAGCCGCAAGTTCGTTGCGGTGCAGGTGGGCGGGCTGGCGCTGCTGCTGGGGTGGAGCATCTCGCGGCTG
>JAHWJV010000277.1 GCA_019348265.1 Gemmatimonadota bacterium | reverse complement strand
GACCAGAAGGATCGTGACCCCCTCGTGCCCCAGGTCGCGGAGGAGCTCGAAGATCGCCATCTCGTGCGCGACGTCGAGGGCGACGGTGGGCTCGTCCAGGGCCAGGGCGCGCGGCTCCTGAGCCAGCGCCCGCGCGACCCGGACACGCTGCCGCTCACCGCCGGAAAGCTCGTGAGGGAGCGACCCCGCCTTGGAGGCGAGGCCGACGCGGGCCAGCAGGCGGCTCACGCGCGGGGCGATGGACCCGCGGCTCGCGCCGGTCACCTCCAGCGCGAACGCCACGTTGCGGTCCGCGGTGCGGTCCGGGAGCAGCCGGAAGTCCTGGAAGACCACGCCCAGCTTGCGCCGCAGCTTCGGGATCTCGCCGCGACGCAGCCGCGCCGACGAGTGGCCCGAGATCCGGACCTCGCCGGACGTCGGGAGCTCGTCCATCTGCAGCAGCTTCAGGATCGTCGACTTCCCGGCTCCGGAGTGGCCGGTCAGGAAGACGAACTCACCTTTGCGCAGGTGGAAATGGACGTTCTTGAGTACCACCCCGGAACGGGGGAACTCCTTGTAGACCGACGTGAGCTTGATCACCGGCGGAGATACTGCGGAGTGAGTGTGGCGAGTGGGGAAAAATCTATCTACGAATCGCGGAAGTGTCAAAGTGGCCGGCGAGCCGGGAAGCCAGCAGGATCGCCTCGATCATAGACGAGGCGCTGGCCACGCCGCGCCCCGCGATGTCCATCGCGGTGCCGTGATCCGGCGAGGTGCGAGGGAAGGGAAGACCGAGCGTGACGTTCACCCCGCTCCCGAACGACGCCGTCTTGAACGCCGCCATTCCGACGTCGTGGTACGGCGCGATGACCACATCGAACTCGCCGCGCAACGCGCGGGAGAAGACGGTGTCCGCCGGCACCGGCCCGACGACCGCATGCCCTGCCTCCAGCAGCATCCGGATGGCCGGCGCGTAAATCCGCCCCTCTTCATCTCCGAAGAGTCCGCCGTCGGAGGCGTGCGGATTGAAGGCGCAGATGGCGATGCGAGGGCTTTCGAGCGCCCACCAGCGGCGAAGTGCCGTGGCGGCGAGCTCCGTCTGGTCGACCAGCAGCTGTGTGGTGAGCGCGGCCGGTACGTCGCGCAGCGGCAGGTGCGTCGTGGCGAGCAAAACGCGGAGTGATCCGCCGCTCGCAGTGCGCTCCGCGGACATCATCATCCCCACGCTGGGCACTCCCGCCAGGTCTCGCAGCATCTCCGTATGACCTGGGAAGTGCCACCCGCCGGCGTGGAGCGCGGCCTTGTCGATCGGGCCAGTCACGACGGCGTCGACCCGCCCATCGAGCGCCGCCTCGGTCGCGAGGCGGATCGCCTCCCCGGCCAGGCGTCCGGCGGCCGCGACGCCATCGGTCGGAGACCAATCCCCAGACGAGACCACTTGCTGGTCCGGCAACACGCCGCGCGGACCGAAAAGGACGAACTCGCCGGCCGCCGCGACGGCGGGGTCGGCGAGTGCCCTGGCGACGATCTCCGGGCCGATTCCCCGTGGGTCGCCAAGGGTGACGGCGATACGCGGAGTGGCCACGGTTGGTTAGAAGAGGGAGATCGGCTCGTCGCGAACCAGGCGATACATCTCCTTCGCCGACTTCCTCGACGTGGACTTGGGAGGGATCGCCTGCACCTCGAACTCGACGAGCCGCCTCGGGAAGCGCACGGCGACCGTCTGGCCGACCGCTACGGCTTCACTGGCCTTCGCGGGCCGACCCTGCAGCGACACGGCGCCGGAGTCGCAAGCGTTCTTCGCCTCGCTGCGGCTCCGGGTGATGCAGAGCCGATGCAGCAGGACGTCGATCCGCAGCGCGTGTTCTCCGTCCGTCCCGGCCACTACGGGAGCACCTCCACGTGAACGCGATTCCTCAGCTCCCCGACGAGCTGCTCCATCATCTGCTGCTGCTGCAGACTCTGCACCAAACGCTCACGCACGTCGGCGAGGGTGTACTCTCCCGCCTCCTGCCGCTCGGTCAGCTTGACGATGGCGAAGCTCGGAGACGACCCCTCCACCATGATGGGCCCGATCACCTGGCCGCTGGTGGCGGTCTGGAGCGCCTGCCGGTACGTCGGCGGCAGCTGGTCGAGCGGAACGCGCGCGGCCTCGGCCTCCGAAGAGGGCGTGCCATAGCTGCGGGCGAGAGCGGCGGGATTCGCCCCGGCGCGCATCGCGGCGGCCACCGAGTCGGCGCGGACGCGGGCGCGCTCCGTATCGCCGGGCGTGATCACCGGGCGAATCAGGATGTGGCGGGCCTTCCGCTCGGCTCCACGCACGCGGTCCAGGCGGATGATGTGATAGCCGAAGTCGGTCCGCACGATGCCGCTCGTCTGACCCGGCCGAAGGGCGTCAGCCACCGCCTGGAACTCGGGAACCATGCGGCCGCCACCGGTGCGGAACCAGCCGAGATCTCCGCCCGCCTCCTTGCTGCCGGGATCGTCCGAGTAGCGGCGCGCGAGCACCTCGAAGTCCGCGCCTTCCTGTAGCTCGCGCAGTACCTGCTGCGCTGTGGCCAGCGCCTTGGCCATCGCCGAGTCGGCCGCCTGTGTCTTCACGATCACCTGCTGGAGAGAGATCCGGACGGGGGCCTGCCCGAGCGACGCCTTCCGCTCCTCGAATGCGCGGCGGATCTGATCCTCGGAGACCACCGGCAGCGTCCGCTTGGCGGTGGCCTGGCGCAGGTAGGTGTCCATCACCGCCTGAGTGCGCTCCTGCTCCAGGAGGAGCTGACGGTAGCGCGCGCGATTCAGGCCTTCTGCCGCGAGCGCGGCGTCGAACTGCGCCTCGGTCCCGAACGGCTGCATGACGCTTCGGATCCGCGCGTCGACCTGCTGCTCGAGCTCGTCCTGACTTACGGTCACGTTCTCCGCCTTGGCCGCCTCGACGATGATGAGGTCGCTGATGCGCGCCTGCATCACGTCCTGGAGCATCGCCGCGCGCTGCGCCGGATCGGTCGGCACCGGCTGGCCGGACGCCTCGAGCTGCCCGATCGCCGCCTGCACGTCGGACAGGAGGAGCACCGTATCACCGACGACCGCGATCACACGGTCGACGGGTTCGGTTCCGCTCGTGCCCGCCACGCCGGGCTGCTGGGCCGCCAGCGGCGCCCCCAGGAGGAGTATGGAGATGGCTATGCCAAGTGTACGCATGCTGAACTTCTCGAGAGAGAGATGCGACCGGCCCCCCGTCAAGGGAGGCGCCGGTCGATTCGTCCGCCGACGGGGAAGGATATCCCCGGTGGCCAGCTCTGTCATACGCGCCAGCGGAAGCTCAGTTCCACTGGCGCGTACCGTTGCTAATGTCCGCCGCCCGGGGCCGCGCCGGGTGCCGCCGACGGTGCCGGTGCGCCCTGCCCGCCAGGGGCCGGCGGTACCTGCTGGGACGGGTCGGGCATGCCCGGCTGCCCCGGTGCCGGCGTTCCTCCGTGCTGGGACGGGTCAGGCATCCCCGGTCCGGTAGGCGCCGGCTGCGCCGCGCGAGCCTGGGCGACCTGCTCGACGACCTGCGGGAACGCCGCCTCGTTGATCTCGTTCGGGTACAGGTCGCGGAGGATGTAGCCGAAGGCCGCGAGGGGGACGAGCTGCACCTGCCCCGAGATGTAGGCGCGGAGCAGCTGCTTCACCTGCGTGGCGATTGCCTCGGCGTTCGCGCCGCGCCCCGCGGCTCCGGTGAACCCGGTGCCCTCGACGACAGCACGGATCGCCTGGCGAGCCTCGCTGCGGATCGAGTCCTCCTCCGCTCTGGTGAGCTTGATGTTGCGCGCTTCGGCCTGGCGGAGCAGGAGCTCCTTGCGCGTGAGCTGCTGAACCGCGTTCTCGAGCTGCTCGTCCGACGCGGTGGTGAACATGCTCTGCACCTGCGCCGGCTGGGTACGGACGAAGTCGAGGAACTCGCCGGTCGTGAACGCGCCGCCAGTGTAGGTGGCGATCTCACGCCGCCCCGCGCGTCCGCGCAGCGCCGTTTCCGGCTTCCCCGCGACCTCGCGGATCACGGCCAGTCCGCCTTCCTCCAGCTTCACGTTGGCCGACTTGGAGATGGAGTCCAGGTAGGTGGTCTCGGCCTCCTCGTGCGCGCGACCGACCAGATACTGACGGAACTGCTCGCGCTGGTCGCCCATCTCCGTCTGCCGACGCTCGGTGAGCCGGATCACGTGCAGGCCGAACGGGCTCTCGATCACCGGGCTGACCTGACCGGGCTGAAGCTTGAACGCCGCCTCCTCGAAAGGCGCCACCATTCGGCCTCGGCCGAAGAAGCCGAGATCACCGCCCTGCGCGGCGCTCGGATCGGCCGAGTACTGCCGCGCCAGCGCGCCGAACTCTTCGCCGCCCGCCGCGCGCTGCCGAATCGACTCGGCGAGCTTCTGCACGCTGTCGCGCTGCGCGGGAGTCGCCTCCGCCGGAATGCGGAGCAGGATGTGCGCGGCGCGGATCTCGGCGCCGGGGCCTTCGCTCGCCCAACGCTGCGTGAGCTGAGCGTCCGAGAACACGGTATCCGCCCGGATCACCTGGTCGCGCAGCTTCATGACCAGCGCCTGCTCGCGCGCCGTTTGCGTGAAGCCATCGAGGTTCACCGACGCGAGCGTGGAGTCTTCCGCGACCGCGGTGGCGAGGAGCATGTAGTCGACCCAGAGATCGGCCAGCGCGCGGACGACCTGGGGCTCGGCGGGGATCTGCGGGTTCAGCGAAAGAAGCTCGACCGCGTCCGCGACCCGGAACTCCTTCCCCCCGGCTCGGGCGACGACGTCCGTGTGCGCCGACATGGCGTCGCTGAGGCCACACCCGCCCGCGGTAATCAGGGCGGCGGTCGCCAGCAGCATGAAGGGAAAACGCGAGCCGATCGGGCGCGAGCGAGGGAAGAACGAGCTCATTCTGAGTCTCCAGCAACAGGTGATGGGGATACCGACCAGCGGGCCCGCACGCGGGGCAAACGGCCATCCGCGCGGGACCGGGATGTTCTAAGCGGCCAACGACTTGTCTTGAACGAGCGTCCGCAGCGCTCCGATCAAGGTGCTACCAACCGGCTCCGGGCCGCGCCGGTGCAGGATCAGCGAGAGCGGCTGCGGACGCACCAGCTCCACCTCGAGCTGACGCTCCGAGA
>JAHWJV010000276.1 GCA_019348265.1 Gemmatimonadota bacterium | reverse complement strand
GCTGTAGGGACCGGGCAAGGCGCGCACGCGAGGTGAGCTGGCAGTGACCTCGCTCGGCCATGATGGCCCTCATGCCGTCTGACACGATCCGGCTGCGCAACTACCGACTGACCCCGCGGAAGGCGCGCATCGAACTCGTTGGTGACGCAGCAGTACTGGTGCTCCCTGGCTACTTTGGGCGACGTCGCTGGGGCGTGAAGCTGTCTGATCTCGCAGTGGTCGATCTGACGGCGCCGAACCTCGCGGCGGACGTGGAGGAGCCGGTCGCGGCGGATTGATTCCATCTACTGAGTGGATGACAACGCGGGGAGCACCGGCTGGTGCTCCCCGCGTCTTTGTCGGTCGATGCGATCAGTCGCGCCACCTGGCTCTGAACCGTCAGCACGCCACCTGACCCGCAGATCCGTTCAAATGGCCCCGCTGCTCCCCTCCATACGCTCAACCCACGTTGAGCGGCGGACCGATCGCCGGCATCCGGTGGCTGAGCCCGTCCCGCCCCGCCGCGCCCGCGCATCCCACAAGGTCCCCGATCGCCGATGCCACCGCGCCGACGCCCGAGGAGCGTCTCCATCCTCGACGCGGAACTCCGCGAGTGACAGCTTGGTCGAAATTCAATCCGGCGAGAGAAGGGCCCCGGGGACGAGCAGTGACGCAATTGGCGACAGCGGTCCGCTCGTTTCACGAAACCATTGACATCCCAGGCGGCCATGCGTATGCTGCGACTGCGGCGATAGGGCACTCGTTCCGCGCCGTTTCCCGGCTGTTCCCGCCCGCGCCACACGTATCCCTTCCCGCGGCCTCTCCGCCACGGGCTTCGAGTGCGGCGGCCACTTCGAACGAAGGGGCTGCCGTCCACGGGGAATGCAGGGTCCCCGTTCCACACACACCTTTCTAGGAGGTTAGGATGCCGCAAGTGAAACGATTTGCTGGTGCGTTCGCGTTTCTCGCGGTCCTCGGCGGAGCGGGCCTGCTGACCGGAGCGGCCCTGGCGCCCGCCCCGGTCTCGGCGGCATGCGAGAACGACGAGTGCGAAGGCGGCAACAGGTGCAAGGTCAACACGACGACGGCCTGTGACGTGTTAGCAACCGGGGGCTGTAAGACCGTGGGCTGCGACAAGGCGGAGCTGTAATCCGCTCGGGCCGGCGTACCCGGATGCACACGCATCCGGGCACGCGAAACCATTCCTCCACCGCCCCCAAACCCGAAATGCCAAACATGTCTTTGTTGCGCCCGGCGGGGCTGCTGTTCGTAGCGCTCGCGGCGGCGGGATGCGAGCGCACCGCGGAGGCCGGGGAAATCAACCACCCCACCGCGGAGAACATCCCAGCCGAAGCGGGTCTGGCGGACATCATCGGTGCCAAGTCCCGTGCAGGCGGCGAGTTGCAGGCCTTCGCGGAGCGCCTGGCGAAGGCGCGCCTGGTGCTCACCGTCGGCAAGCTCGAGGGCCCGCCCTCCACGGTGTTCGGCGCGGTCGAAGACGTGGACGTCCACATGCCCGGGCGGTTCGCGGTGCTCGATTCGCGCTACAACGAGGTGCGGGTGTTCGACCAGAACGGCACCTTCATCGAGAGCTTCGGCCGGCCGGGGCGGGGGCCCACCGAGTTCCTGGCACCCGAGGCGCTCGAGAGCGACGGCCCGGATCGTTTCGTCGTGGCCGACCGCAACGCCCAGGTAAAGGTGATCGAACGCACACCGGCGGGGATGCAGCAGCGGCTCACCATCCCCCTGCAGTTTACTCCGGAGGACCTGTGCGTGCTGGGTCACGACATCGTGGTGCAGGGTCCGCTCCCGGGCGGCCTGCTCCACCTGTATTCGCCCGATGGCCGGCACCAGCGCACCATCGGAGGCGGCTACCAATCCACGAACGCACTGGTGCGCAACCAGCTCTCCGATGGACGGGCCGCATGTTCGGCGAAAGGGCAGACGATCATTGCGATGCTGCGCTACCTGCCGTACGTGCGCGGATACGGCGCTGATGGAACGCTCCGGTGGACGTCACGCCTCGCGGACTTCCGCACGATCAAGATCGAGGAGGGCGTAGAGCCCGACGGCCAGCCGTACGTGCTCCTGGGAGAGGGCGGGGGCGATTACGACCAGGTGGAGGTGCTGCACGCCCTCGACGATGGATTGGTCATCGTCCAGACCGCTCGCCATACCGCACAGAGCGGCCGAGAGCGGCGCGATTACGCGGAACTGCACACCTACCTGCTTTCTGCCGAGACCGGCAAGGGCGTGTACGTGGGCAACACCGTTCCGCGCGTGCTGGACGTAGCCGGAAACCGAATCTATACAGGTTCGAGCGAGCCGTTCCCCCAGGTGCGGGTGTACGAGATCGCCCCCGCGGGAGCTTCGTCATGAAGCGGGCGATTCGGCGCGGCGCGCTGCTGGCCGCCGGGGCTCTGGTGTTCGTTGGGGCACTGGCGATCGGGCGGCGTCCGCCCGCATCTGCCGCTACTCCAGAGCCGCAGCGTGGCGGTCCCTACCGTCCGGCCGCCGTCACGCGCGAGGGGACGGAACTGGTACTGGTTTACATCGGCTCATCGGGGTGCGTGCCGTCCAACCACGAGGACCTGCCCGGCGCCCTCGAACAGCTCAAGGTGAGGCTCCGCGATCGTGCAGACGGTGGGCGCCGCGGCTTTGCGACGGTGGGAATCGCGAGGGACTGGGTAGTCGATGAAGGTCTGGCACATCTTCGGAAGTACGGCTCGTTCGACGAGGTGATGGCGGGGCGCAACTGGATGAACGCCGGCGTACGGCGGTACGTCTGGGAAGAAATTCCCGGTGAGGCGTCCACCCCGCAGGTCCTGGTCGTGGAGCGCGCCGTGGGTGATGTCGCGGCACGCGGGATCCAGTACGGCACGCAGGGCGAGCGGCTGGTGGTCCGGAAAGTTGGAACGGACGAAATCCTGGCGTGGGCGCAGCAGGGCGCGCCGCTGCCGGAGCTTGCTGCTGTGTCGCCCGCTCGCGGCCCGTGATCAGCTCGCGCGCCGCCGCGGGGCCGCGGACCGGCGAAGGACCGGCGCGGCCCCGTTTCTCGGCCCGGACCGGCCGGATGGTGGTTGCTTGCTGCGTCCTTGGCGCCTCCGTGCTCGGCGGCAGAGCGCTCCGGCGTTCCGTCGCTGATTACTTCTGCGTCGACGGAGTCTCGATGGAGCCCACGTTGCGCGCTGGCGATTGCATACTGGTTCGCAAGGGCGGGTACACGGGCGCGCGCGAAGCCCCCGCGCTCGGCTCGGTGGTGGTGCTGCGCCTGGACGGCGGCGGGTACATGGTGAAACGGCTGATCGCCGGACCCGGCGATACGGTTGCCGTCCGGGCGGGACGGCTGATGGTGAACGGCGCCGCCCTGGATGAGCCGTTCGTGGCCGGCGCACCGGCTGCGCAGGGCGTGGAGGCACCGGGAGATTGGCACTTCGCCTTCCTGCTGCCGGAGGCGCGAACGGCGCAATACGAGGCCACGGCCTACGCCTGGGGTCCCCTGGTAGTGCAAGACGGAGCGTACTTCGTACTCGGAGACAATCGGCGCCACAGTGGCGACTCGCGCTCGTTCGGGTTTGTCAAGGCGCACGAACTCGTCGGAGCGCCCCGGAGGGTGGTTTGGTCGTCGGAGTTCCGGGCGTCGCGCCTGCCCCGGCCGCGTCCCGGTCGCATCGGGGCGCCGCTCTGATCCACGCATGTCCGCACTCACCTTCGGTGTCACCGCCCTGCGCGCAATTCAACCTGGCGCTGGACCCGGTGACGGCGCTCGGCTACCACGACGAGACGCTGCCGGCGGAGGGCGCCAAGATCGCGCACTTCTGCAGCATGTGTGGTCCCCGTTTCTGTTCTATGAAGATTTCGCAGGAGATCCCGGAGTGCGGCGGAGGCCGGAATGCAAGACAAGGCAAGGGAATTCCGGGAGAAGGGCAGTGAGATCTACCTCCCGGAAGCTCTGACTTCCTGAGGCCGGTGCCATCTCGTGGTGCCACTAGCTAGTGGCACCACGAGGAATTCTTGTGACTGGAAACCGTCTCGTGGTGAAGGAGCGTTACGGTGAACGGATCCTGCTGAAGCAGGTCTACCGGGACGCGTTCACGTCCAGGGCGGGGGTCTTCCGGTTCATCCGGGGCGAGGCGGGCCGCGTGTCCCAGATGAGCACCTCGTCGAGCCGTGTCTGGGATCTGCGATTCCAGCGGCGGCGCTGAGGTCCGGGTGAGTTCCCGGAGTGCGATGGAGATTCTCACCGATTCCAGACCGCTGCAGGAGGCCAAACGGTACCATCTGGGGATCCGGTATCCGACTCTGACGAAGCCACTGGAGAGATAGTAGAACATGCGAAATCCCGTTCGACTGCCCCTACCCCGCTGGAGCGCCGCTCTCTGTGCTCTGCTGGCCGCGTGCGCACCCCCGGCAGCCGGAGCCGGAAGCGAGCAGCGCTACGACCTCCTCATCACCGGAGGCACGGTGATCGACGGTACCGGAGCCCCCGGTCACCGCGCGGACGTAGCCGTGCGCGGTGACCGGATCGTCCGCGTC
Organism: Gemmatimonadota bacterium; assembly: GCA_019348265.1. Classification (GTDB taxonomy): domain Bacteria; phylum Gemmatimonadota; class Gemmatimonadetes; order Longimicrobiales; family Longimicrobiaceae; genus JAHWJV01. The sequence continues at coordinate 619 of JAHWJV010000276.1, read as the reverse complement.
TCCCGCGAGCCCATCGCCACCATGAGCGCCAGCAGGGTGATCGACGCGACCGGCCAGGTGGTGGCGCCGGGGTTCATCGATCTGCACGCGCACCTGGAGCCGCTCCTGGAGCTCCCCGGCGCGGAGAGCCACGTCCGGCAGGGCGTCACCACCGCGCTGGGCGGGCCCGACGGCGGCTCTCCCTGGCCCCTCGGCCCGTACCTGGACTCCGCGAGAGCCGCCGGGATGGGGATGAACGTGGCCTTCCTGGTCGGGCACAACACCATTCGCCGCGAGGTGATGGCAATGGCCGACCGCGCCCCCACGCGGGAGGAGCTGGAAAGGATGCGGGCGATGGTGGCGCGCGCCATGGGAGAGGGCGCCTTCGGGCTCTCCACCGGGCTCAAGTACCTCCCCGGCGCCTACTCCCGAACCGGAGAGGTGGTGGCCCTGGCCCGCGTCGCCGCCGACTCCGGGGGGATCTATACCTCCCACCTGCGCGAGGAAGGGCTGGATCTCTTGGAGGGCGTGGCCGAAGCCATCCAGATTGGCCGTGAAGGGAGGATCCCCGTGGTGCTCACCCACCACAAGGCGGTGGGGAAGCCCATGTGGGGCGCCAGCGTGCGGGCGCTAGATCGGA
>JAHWJV010000275.1 GCA_019348265.1 Gemmatimonadota bacterium | reverse complement strand
ACGTGAAGCGGGCGCTGGAGGTCGCTGCGGCGGGAGCGCACAACATTCTCATTATATGGAATTCAGAGTCAAGAGGATCGCGCCCCTAGTGTCCAGGTCGGTGAGAAACTCGGTGAGTTCGATGCGACTTCAGGCGCCAAACCGAGCGCCGGGTGCTACACCTCGACGGAGAAACGGCAGGAGATGCAACAGAATGTTGCACGGTGGCCGCCAAGACCCCGGCATGGGGTTCAGGTGCATTGCAAATGCCAGAGCGGGGACAGGTCACCGCCCCGGGCTGCGCCTCCCGGTGCCGCGTTTCACCCGCCTTCACCATGCCGCGTCCCAGCCCGGTGCACCGGCTCGAGAGTGCGATCGATGTGCGTCCGCGGGATTGCGTGCGGGTTGCGGGCGTCGGCGATTCGACAAACGAGTGGGTGGAGTGGTGCCAGCTGTGGTGCCAGAACTGGTCATCGCCGGCCATCGCGGGGCATCGCGTCAGTCCGTGAGTGGTTGTGTTTCCGGCACTTATCACCGCCACCGGGCGGTTAATACAGTCCTGTTAATCAGAGGGTCGTAGGTTCGCCTCCTACCGCGGGAGCTTGCCTCATATGAACCCCCGGCGTCATCGAGACGGCGGGGGTTTTCGCGCTCCCTCATCCTGTCGTTATACGGAGTGAGCAGTTGAGCCTGAATGGCGTCTGCGAGTGGTCGCTTGCCTCAGGGTTGCCATTTCGAATGGTGCCATCACTCTTTACGTTGGTGTATATACAAGCGTATATTCAACCGGTGATCGAGTTCGAGTGGTTCCCGGCGAAGAACGAGGCGAACATCGCCAAGCACGGGATCGACTTCAACGATGCCATCCGGATTTTCGCGGACTCGATCGTCGTCGTTGGACCGGATCGAGACGGCGAAGTGCGGTGGGGGGCGATCGGCGTTGTGAACGGCAGGGAGATCGCAGTCTTCTACACGGTTCGCGGTGAACGATACCGCATCATCTCAGCACGGAGGGCTCGGGCCAATGAGCGCGAAGCGTATCGTAAGGCGCACCCTGGCGGATAAGCGTGAGGGACGCACGGACTGGGAACGCGTAGACGCGATGCCCGAGTACCAGATCGACGCAAATGCCGCGTCCGATCCGGACGCTCCGGCGATCTCTGATGACGTCCTGCGGGCCGCGGAGCTTGTGATGCCTGGGGCCGCGACGAAAGTGCCGATCTCCCTCCGAGTAGATCCGGAGGTGCTCGACTTTTTCAAAGAACTGGGACCAGGTTATCAGTCACGCATGAATGCGGTCCTCAGGGCGTATGTGAGGACCCAGAGCGGTGCCCTCTCCATCAGGGAACAGCGAGCGAGATGACGGTTCGTGTCGTAGCCTCCGTTATCGAACGCGAAGGAAAGATCCTTGTCTGCGAGCGCCCGGCGCATAAGCGCCACGGAGGGCTGTGGGAGTTTCCCGGCGGCAAAGTGGAGAATGGCGAGAGCGACTTTGAGGCGGTGCAGCGTGAGCTTTCTGAAGAGCTCGGGGTCGATGTGACTGAGGTGGGCCCGGTCCGATTTTCCGTTGCTGATCCCGGGTCACACTTCCTGATTGAGTTCCTACCCGTCAGCATCGTAGGACAACCCCAATGCCTTGAGCATGCCGCCCTTGACTGGTTCCGCGAAGACGAGCTACTAGAGCTTCCGCTCGCTCCCAGCGACCGGCACTACCTGCTTCATCGCCTGAATGGCCGCCGCACCTCGGGGGAGTGAAGCCGTGGAACTAGAGGACGACGCACGTACCCAGTCGAACCGGGTTCACGCCACCGCCGCCGCAAACGATTGATAGAGGTCCCCCGGCAGGCGGTGGTGCAGTCTCCAAGTAATTGCCATCGGCTGCTCTGACTCATGTCGGACGTACGTTGCCGGTCCCAGGAAGTGAAACGCTCGCTCGTTGGTATCAAGCCGGGCGAACAAGAAGACGTGGCTCCCGCGTGTGTTGTGATCCTGATACCGCCGGCCCGTATCACTGTCCGCCCGGGTAACCGACTGGCTCTCCCAATGGATCAGCTCGCGGCTGACAGCGTAGTCGCGGTATCGGGTAGTGGGGGAGAAAGCACCGCCGGTCTTATCAAGCGTAAATGCGAGCAGATCTGCAGGCAGTTCCTCCACGAACAGCACCCCGCTCTGCCACGGCATTACCTTCGCCCCCTCACCCTTTCCGCAAGCGGCGAGCATCTCGATGCGGGTATAGCGGGCGTGGACGTGGAGAGGCACGTCGGGCAGTAGCTCGAGGTGCGGTGTGAGGTGCGACACCCGGTCCTCCAACACCTCGAACAGCTCGTCCAGCTCCCTACGGATCTGCGGGTGCGCCCAAAGTACGGTCGCACCGTCGCCGAGGCTCATGCCCTGGCCGGGGACCTGATCTAGGAGTTGGCCAACGAGCATACGGAGCAAGCGATCCTCGAGCTCGGAGGCGCCCACCTCGGGCGGGGTCTCGCACGCGAGCCAGCGACGCCACACTCCGAGCCGCTCGGGATCATCGACGTGCAGCAGCCTGCCACACGCTCGGCGGAGAATACGCTCGTGCGGTCCAGCCTCTGCGGTTAGGAGCCCGGCCCGCTCGCGAAGGTCGGCCCAGGCGTAAGTGCCAGCGTAGACGTCGTCGAGCTCGAGGCCAGAGGCGTCAAGGAACTGTCTCAAGGTCACATCGCCCCGCTGAGCAGTCAAATCGGCCAACTCCTCGGCCCGCTTAGCCATGTTCCGTGGGAGCGCGTTCCGGATGCTGGACAAGACGCGTTCCGACGCAACCCGGTCCAGCTCGATGTGGCAGCCGGCAGGTAGGAATGGGAAACCTTGTTCAATCTGCCGCATCACGTCGGTACGGGTTCCACCGAGCAGGGCGCGGAACCGACGATCGTAGCGGAATTCTGCGCGGTGGTTGCCGACGAAATCGAGGACCGTGCAGACGGCCTTGCCCTCGGCTCTTCGGAGTCCTCGGCCCAGCTGCTGAAGAAAGAGGAGCGGGCTCTCGGTGGGGCGGAGCAGCAGGAGCGCGTCCACGCGCGGCACATCTACACCCTCGTTGAAAAGGTCCACGGAGAAGACGACGCGAACGTCGCCCCGCTCCAGGTCCCTCAGCGCCCGCGTTCGCTCATCGTCCGTGGCCTCGCTCGTGATTGCGACGGCCGGGACTCCGTGGTCGTTGAAGACGCGAGCCATATAGCGGGCGTGGTCCACTCCAACGCAAAAGCCGAGGGCGCGCACTTCCGGCGGATTTCCGAAGTGATCTGCAAATTGCTTGAGGACGTAGCGCGCCCATACGTCGGTCGCGGTGATAACGTTCGTGAGCACCTTTTCGTCGTATCCCCTGCCGCGCCGCCAAGGGATCTCCCGGAGGTCGAGTGCGTCCGCAATGCCGTAGTAGGCGAAGGGTGTGAGGCGATGCTGTTCGATGGCGTCCCAAAGCCGGAGCTCCCCGGCGATGCGGTCGCCGAACCAGTGCAGCACGGGCAGGCCATCGCTGCGCTCCGGTGTGGCTGTGAGGCCGAGCAGCTCTACAGGCTCTAGGCGCTCGAGGAGCACCCGGTAGGAGGCGGCGGCAGCGTGGTGAAACTCGTCCACGATCACCAAGTCGAAGTGGTCGGGCGGAATGGTATCGACACCGCCCGCGTTGAGCGATTGGATGGACGCGAAGACGTGGTTGAACTCCTGCGGCCGCCGGCCACCTACCCACAGCTCGCCGAACGACGCATCGCGGAGCGCGTGGGCAAACGTGTTCCGACTCTGGTGCAGGATTTCCTCGCGGTGTGCGACGAAGAGCAGCCGGGCCCGGGGCAGCCGCTTGTGTAACCGCTGGTAATCGATCGCGGCCATCACAGTCTTCCCCGTCCCGGTAGCGGCCACGAGTAGGTTACGGTGATGCCCCCGCTCCCGGGACAGCTCAATCTCCTCAAGCAGCCGCTCCTGAAAGGGATCCAGGTGGATCTCGGTGGGGCTCAAGGCGAGCCGCTCGGCCTCCGCCGGATTCTGGTGGACAGCGCCGTCGAACCGCGCCCGATCGTACGGCTCGAAATCGGCCTCCTCCCAATAGCTCTCGAACACCGCCGCCACTTTCTCAACGATGGAGCGATTGCGGGCGGCGGAGATGCGGACGTTCCACTCGAGCCCGGTTGCCTGGGCCCAGTGGGTGAGATTGGACGAGCCGACATAGGCTGTGGAGAAGCCGGACTCCCGGTGGAAGAGCCAAGCCTTTGCGTGGAGCCGCGTGCTGGTTGTGTCGTACGATACCCGGACCTGCGCCCCCAGCTCCTCCAACCAGTCCAGAGCCGCCGCCTCCGTGGAAGCTGTGTACGTGGTTGTCAGGACGCGCAGCAGCCCACCAGCCTCGACGTGCTGCCGCAGCTTCTCGCGCAATGGCCGGATTCCCGAACGCCGGATGAACGCCATGATCAGGTCGATCCGGTCCGCCGACGCGATCTCCGCTGCGACCTGCCGCCCTACGTTCGGCTCACCTGGCGAGTTCGTCAGAAGGGCCGAATCCAGAAGCGGGATCAGCGGCGACTCGACGACGGAGGCAATGCCGTCCGGACGGAGCCGGTGAACCGCCCGGAGCACGTCTGCTGGTTGGCGCGGTCGCTGGTCCGCCAGCTCGGTAACGTCGGTCCCCTCCACGATCCGGTCCACCAGCGCCCGCGCTAGCTCGATCCCGACGGTGGCGCGTTGCGAGTCCGGCAGCATCTCGATCGCCCGCTCCACTACCGAAGCTATGTGCCACGCGATCCGATCCGCGGCCTCAGCAGTGCGGAGTGTTTCCGTCTGCGGGCGCCGACCGGCAGAGAGTGTCGACAGCTTGGCGGCGACGCCTTCGGTGACGAGCAACTCGTAGAGGCCGTGTGCAAAGGAGGTCATCGCCGTCAGTTACGGAGAACCCATGGAGTAGGCACTACCAAAGCAACCTGTTCCGGTGACTCGTCATGGTTACGCTGGGGGTTGATCGGCACAATAGGGTTCGTGGTTGGCGCGCGCTACATACCGGGCTCGGCGCATTCCCGCAGGGCGAGGACAACGGGCGCGTTGAGCAGGAGACGTCCTGCTATAACTCGCGCTGCTCGAACGCCTGCGAAAGTGCTCGATCGCGACGGGCTAGTAGATGTCCTACCCCGCCCTTTCGCACCGCCA
>JAHWJV010000274.1 GCA_019348265.1 Gemmatimonadota bacterium | reverse complement strand
TCGGGCTCGTCGCGCTCTCGTTCATCGTCATTCACTTCGCAGAGATGGTGGTCGACTTCGGCCTCGGGCCTGCCGTCGTGCAGCACCGGGAGCTGAGCCAGCGCCATGTCCGCGTCGCGTTCACCGCGTCGACCCTCCTGGGTGTGCTCGTTGCGCTCGGGCTGGCCGCGGCCGCTCCGCTGTTCGCAGGGCTGCTGGGCAACGAAGGCGTTCCAGACATCCTGCGCTGGCAGGCGCTGATCTTCGTCGCCAGCGGATCCGCCGCGACAGCCCGTGGTGTGCTCGAGCGCAGGCTCGATTACCGCGCCCTTTTCTGGGTCGCGTTCTCCAGCTACGGCGTAGGCTACGTCTTGCTGGCGGTCACGCTTGCCCTCCTGGGCTTCGGAGTGTGGAGCCTCGTCTTCGGTGCGCTGGCCCAGAGCGTCGTCGCAGCAGCGGTGACGCTCGTCTTCGCGCGCCATCCGATGCGTCCGCTCTTCGCTGGAAAAGAGCTGCGCGAGCTGACGAACTTCGGTCTTGGCGTTACGCTGAACCGGCTGGTCATCTACGCTTCTCTCCAGGGCGACAACTTCGTGGTCGGCCGCTGGCTTGGCCCCGCGGCACTCGGACTCTACAGCCGCGCCTTCCAGCTGATGAACTTCCCCCTTTATCAGCTGAGCTTCGTGACGTGGAACGTGCTCTTTTCCGCGTACTCCCGCCTGCAGGGGGAACCCGCACGAGCCAGACGTGCATATCTGAAGGGAATTCAGCTCACCTCATTGGTAACGGCGCCCATCACGGCGGGGATGGTCGTCGCCGGACCACACGCGATCGTCGGCCTCTATGGCCCGCAGTGGGTCCACGCGACCGTTCCGTTCCAGGTCCTGTGCAGCGTCGGGCTCCTCCGGTCGGTGTATTCAGCCACCGGGGCGCTGGCGAACGCATTCGGCCGCGTCTACGCTGAATTCCAAAGGCAGATCCTCTATGCGGTCCTGGTCATCGGGGCGGCGGTGCTCGGGAGCAACTGGGGGATCACCGGCGTGGCCATCGGCGTGGCCGGCGCCGTCGTGGCAATGTATTTCGCCATGGCCCAACTCGGGGTCTCTCTCAGTGGCTGCGGCTGGGGTGATTTCTTCCACGCGCAGCTTCCCGGTTTGCTACTCGCCGTATGGGTAGCGGCTGCCGCCGCATTGGTACGCTTCACGCTGGAACCCACGGGCCTGGGAAGTGGCACGATCCTTTTTGCGATCGTCATGGCGAGCCTGGCCGTGCTCCCCGTCGGAGTTTACCTCTTGCCGAACCGACTCAGGCCGATGGGTCTATTCCGGACCGTGGAGCCCATGGTCGCCCGGCTCCCCGCGACCATGCAGACGCTGGCCCGGCGCGTCTTACGATTGCCAGAGGACCAGGCGGGCGGAGGCGCCCCCCAAACGCCTCCCGAGTCCCGCCCGCTTGTCTCCGTGGTGACGCCCTGCTTCAACGCCGAACCTTTCGTGCGCGAGGCGATCGAATCGGTGCTCGCGCAGACGTACCCACGGGTGGAGATGATCGTGCTGGACGATGGCAGCACGGATGGGAGCTGGGAGGTGATCCGCTCTTTTGGCAGCTCGGTAACCGCTCTTCAGCAGGCGAAGGCCGGGCCGGCGCGGGCTCGGAACCTGGGCGTGGCGCACGCGCGGGGGGATTACGTGCTCTTCCTGGATGCTGATGACGTAATCGCTCCGGATACTATCGAGGCGCTGGTGAGCACGCTGGAGGGGAACGCGCACGATGGGAACGCCATCGCTGCGTGCAGGTGGCGCCGGCTCGTCCACAGACGCGGCGCCTGGGTGCCCGCGAGCCCGGGGGTGCCCTTCCCACCTTCCGGTCCGGAGCCGCTCGTCGCCTGGTTACGAGGAGAATGGGTCGCCTTGCCGTCACTGCTCTGGCCGAGGCGACTCTTCGAGCGGCTCGGCGGCTTCGACCCTGAGCTGACTGCAGATGAGGATGGCGATCTGGTTCTCCGCGCCTTCGTAGATGACGTCCGTCTGGTGGTCTCACCGGGAGGCGAGTCGTTCTACCGCCAGCACGGTTCCCAGCGAATAACGGTCAGCCACGACCTCTACCCCGAACACCGGGTCCGTTCGCGGATGCGGGTCCTCGAGAAGCTGGAAAAGGAGTTACGGCGGCAGGGTAAGTGGGAGGAATACCGGGTTCCGCTGGGAATCGCCTACCAGGTGCTGGCACAGCTCCTGTTCGTCACACGGCCCGAGCTCGCGCGCGAGGCGCTTCAACGCGGAGAAGCGTACGCCGGGCGGCGTGCCATCGCGCCGACATGGCTGGGGCGCGTGCTGGTGAGGCTGACCGGAATGGAGCGCAAGGAGCGCATCGCCGGAACACTGGCTCGCTGGGGATTTCGAACCCGCGGCCGCGGTGAGGCGCTCGCCCGCCTCCAGACCTACGGCGGGGAGAGGCCGCCGGTTCAGGATGAGCCCGGCCGCTCAACCGGGGTGCGGTGACCGGGATTCACCGCGCCCTCTGATGTCGCTCGCCACTCGTCCGGGCGAGCGAGCGGTAGACCTCTTCGAGCCGGTCGCCGATGACCGACCACTCGTAGTGGCTCTTCGCGAGGGCCTCACCGGCCCCGGCGAGGCGTGTGCGGAGCGCGGCGTCGCCCAGGAGCCGGACGACGGCATTCGCGAAGGCAGGGGCGGAGTCGGCGAGGAGCGCGGACTCGCCATCGACGAGGTCGATGCCTTCGCAGCCGATGCGGGTGGTCACGATGGGCTTTCGCATCGAGAGCGCCTCGGCGATCTTCAGCCGGGTGCCGCCGCCCATCCGGAGCGGTACGATGTAAACGCTCGAGCGGTGCACGAAAGGCCGCACGTCGGGCACAGTACCGGTGACGACCACCCTCTCCGTGGCGCGCGAGGTGATCGACTCGGGAGGGTTCTTGCCGACGACGTAGAGCTTCACCCCCGGCACTCGCGACTCGATGAGCGGGAGGACCTCGTCGAGGAACCAGCCGATGCCGTCGTAGTTCGGCACGTAGGCCATCATGCCGGTGAAGACGAGGCTGTGCGGCTCCTCCTCTGCCTCGTCCGCCGAAGGAGTGAAGTAGGCGGTGTCCACCCCGTTCGGAATGACGTGCCGCGGGACGCCCGGAACGTCACGCCCGAAGATCTCGGCGTCACGCTCCGACGTCGCCAGCAGCGCGTCCTGCGACCGGGACAGCGCGAGCTCGTCGTGGCGCATCTTCAGGTACTCGAGGAGATAGTGGCCTTTCCGGAGGGGTGCCTTCGTCGTCTCCCACATGCGACGGAAGTTGTCGTACTCGACATTGTGCGCGTCGAGCACGCGCAGCGCGCGCGTCTTCAGCTCGAATGGGCCCATGTGCGAGAACTCGGTGTGGACCACGTCGAACGGCTCGCGTTCGAGGGCGTCGTCGATGGCCCGCTGCATGCCCGACGCCACGACCGAGAGCTGGAAGAAGCTGTGACGAGAGAACGTCGAGAGCAGCTGTCCAACTCGCCGATTACGGGCGAGCCAGGGGTGGGACAGAAACCGTACGTTGTGTACTTCCGGAATCTCCCGGCGGAGCTGTGCCGCGTGCTGGGGTTCTCCGTACCCCAACACGGTGACCTCGTGGCGACGCGCGAGCTGCCTCAGGATGTGGAAGACCCGGAGGGCTCCACCGAAATCGGCAGGGACCGGCGAAAACGGGGTGAGGAAGAGAACTTTCACGGGAGGGGCCTCGGAGCGCAGCGAGGGGCCGGGCGCGGGGCGGGGGTTCGGAGCAGGCGCGCTGGGCCCGCGGGATCATCGGAAGAAGCGGATTGTAGCGCCCATGCTGATTTCCCGGCGCATTGCATGGCGAAGTTGCTGTTCATGTGCTGCTTTCTGTCAAGGTCATCCTGCCGTTCAGGGCAGCAGGACTGTCCCACCCGGTCGCGGCCGTTGGGACGGTGAGCATCTCCGTCTACTGGGTGAACCCGCAGATGGCGCGCCAGCCCGTCGATTCCGCCCAGCAGGCGATGCAGTCGGTCGAGCGGGTCGTCGATGCGTCTGCCTTTGTCCCAGGGCAGTCACACGGTGCTCCGATCGATGTGGTATATGCCACTTCGGCGGGGGAAATCTCACCGGGTCACCGGGCCTCGCTACTATGAGTATCGCGTCACCGACGGGAGGTGAGTTGGACAACCGGATGCGGGGGAGATCGAGCCGCCCGTCGTCGTGGGCAGGCGCGAGACCGCGGCATCCCCGGCAGGTCGCGGTGGAGCGCGCGGCGGCCGCACTCTTCCGCAGAGCGGAGGCGGCCTTTGCCGTCGCCGGCATCTTCCTCTTTTCGGGAGCGTTGCTGCCGCTGCTCCTGGAGCAAAGGGGCGCGGACCTCGGTCCGGAGGAGGGGAATATCGTTCTGCGGAGCGTCTTTGCCTCGATCGACGCGATAAGTCTCCTCCTGGTGGGCGTTCACTGGCGCGCCGCTGCAGCCGCGATCTCGCGGCACAAGGCGACACTGGCACTGGTGGGACTCGCCCTTCTCTCCGTAATCTGGTCCGCGGCGCCGGACCTGACGCTACGCCGTAGCTTCGCTTTTCTGGGGAGTACGGCGTTCGGCGTCTATATCGCGGCCCGCTACGATACCCGCACGCTTCTCAAGCTGCTCGCGTCAGCGCTCGGCTTGGCCGGCGTGCTCAGCGTGCTGTTCGCGGTCGGTCTGCCGTCGTACGGCATTGACCACGGTGTCCACGCCGGAGCCTGGCAGGGGATCTATCCGCACAAGAACAACCTGGCGCAGATCATGGTGCTCAGCACGATCGCCTTTCTCCTGCTCCGGCCAACTCTCACCCGCGGCCGGATGCTCGCGACATCCGGCGCGGCGCTCTCGATCGGGTTGATCCTGCTATCCACCTCGAAGACCGCCGCTGGCGTTCTGGTGATGATGCTGGTGCTCCTTCCGCTACTGCGGACGCTACGCTGGAAGTACACGCTCGCCTTGCCCGTGCTGATCGGCTGCGCGCTGCTCGGCGGCGCGGTGGGGATGGTTCTCCTCGCCAACTCGGAGGCGGTGCTGACCACGATCGGTAAAGATCCGACGCTTACCGGTCGAACGCCGATGTGGATGGCGATCTTCGACGTGATCGCCGATCAGCCCTGGCTCGGCTACGGCTACAGCGCGTTCTGGCTC
>JAHWJV010000273.1 GCA_019348265.1 Gemmatimonadota bacterium | reverse complement strand
CGATGCCACTGCGAGAAGGAGCCCCACCGTCATCGCGAGGTGGGGAACGAACGCCTCGCTGACGGTTGCACCGGAGTCTGCGCTCGCCTCCTGGGCGCTGCGAATCGTGCGGAGCACCACGAGGCAGTACAGGTACGTCCCGACGAAGACACCGAGCGTCGCTTGGTTACCCCGGTCGCGCACGAAGTTGCTGAGGAGGCGGGGACCGAACTGCCCGGAGGCATATGTGACGGCGGCCAGCGTGATCGAGAAAACCACGCCGGCGACTGTTATCGTCGAACCGGCGATCGTGGAGAGCATCCCCCGCGCGCCCTCCGGCCGACTGCCGTAGAACCACTCCCATCGACCGAGCCAGGCGTCGCCGGTACTCCCATCCACCGACACCAAGCCAAGACCGCCGGAGAGTCCGGCGAGCGCGAATAAAGCGGGGATGAACCAGTAGCTGTCACGCACATGGGCGACCGTGTATTTCACACGTGCCTTGAGCGTCATATCGAGCCTCGGCGGCGCCTGATCTAACCGACACCTGAGGGGCCGCTGAAGGAGCGTCAGGCGTTCGGCTCAGCGTGGCTCTCTTTCGCGAACTCCGCCTTCTGCGTCCACGTGGAAGGGACTTTGAGGCAAAGCGACCTTGTGGTGGTGGTGGCTGGCAGCGTCGGCTCCGTAAGGTATTGGTCAGACTCGTAATACTGAAGCCCTCAGCACAGCCGCCGGCTGGGACCGCAGAGGGCCGCTCGATCGCGCCCTCGGCACGCGCCTCATACTGAACGCGAGAGCGGAAGAGTAAAAAGCCATACGTGGTCCCTGCCCAAGGAAGCGGCCAACCTCGTGAGCGCAGGCGGTGGCTGCTCAGCGCCGGGGAAGTATCGGACGCGAGGCACCGGGTACATTGGACGACTCAGGCGAGCGCGGGCCGTTCGCGGACCCTGGCCGATTCGATATACGGCGTGCCCAGCCGGGGCGGCGAATACTGACCGAAGTTGGAGGGCGGGGCGCACGCGGAGATCGATCACTGGCGACGGGCGTTCGTTATCCGGGTGCCTGCACCCGCGACGGGGCGGCTGGTACGGTTCGAGCAGATCAGGTCGGTCGCGAGATCAGCCAGCGCGGCGGTGGTGCCGAGGCGTCTTCCAGGAGAGCCGCTCCCCCTCTCGCCCCGCAGGCGCGGGCGGTGCGGTGAATACTTTACCATCTCTAGCGCCGCAAAAATCGCGCGGCGCCCTCCTCTCCCGTACCAGCTCGCTGCACCATGCGCGGTTACGACGTGAGAAGGTTGGCTGCGGCGACCGTGCGAGAGTACTTCGACGATGACATGCCGACGTACGCGGCGGCGCTTTCCTACCACGTCTTCTTCGCGCTCTTCCCCTTCCTGCTCTTCCTCCTGGCCCTGCTGAGCTTTCTGGAGCTCGGCGACCTCGTGGACCCGCTGATCGAGCGGGCGGGGCAGGTGCTGCCGCCTGTGGCGCTGAGCCGGGTGCTCGAGGTTCTCGGGGAGGTTCGCGGGCAGGAAAAAGGGGGGCTCCTCTCGTTCGGGATCGCGTTCTCCGTTTGGCTCGCGTCGGCGGGGCTGCGCTCCACCATGCGGGCGCTGAACCAGGCCTACGACGTGGACGAGGGCCGCCCGATCGTCAGGCGCTACCTGGTCTCGATCTTCTACACGGGGGCGCTCGCGCTGCTCATTACGGTCGCGACCGTGATTATGGTGGTGGGGCCGGCACTTGCGGAGCTCCTTGCGGAGTGGGTGGGGCTGGCAGTCGGGGGCGGTGTGCTGGCCCTCTGGGGCTGGCTCCGGGTCGCCGTAGCCGCCATCCTGGTAATGATCGCGGTGTCGCTGATCTACTACTTCGCTCCCAATCGGGGCACCCGCCTTCGGATCATCACGCCCGGGTCCGTGCTGGCGGTGGCGCTCTGGGCTCTCACGGCCCTCGCCTTCCGGGTGTACGTCGCGAACTTCGCCCGGTACAGCGTCACGTATGGGAGCGTGGGGGCGGTCATCGTTCTGCTGCTGTACATCTACCTGTCGGCCTCCGTGCTTCTGCTGGGGGCGGAGCTGAACGCGGAGATCGATGGGGACCGGACGCGGACCGGCGGCACACCGAGACGCCCGGTGCGCAGGACGCTCGGCCTCGCGCGCGTTATCCCTGGACGTCGAACGTGCCGATGATCTCGGGCCGCCAAGGTGGGGTGCGCAGACACTCGGTCCGTCGCGGTCGCTTTCAGTGCGTGGCGGGCTCCGGCTCCGGTTCTGCAGTGCGGAAGCTCGATCGATGGTTTCGGGAAGGCGGGGAGCCGGCTTCAAGTGAACCGCGGGATGGGATTCAGGACGGTCGGGGTCCGACTCAGCGGCGGTCATGGTCTTCGTTTCCTCAACGCGCCCTGCTATGAACAGGAGGTCCTTCTGGTTCGGTGTCGTGCTTCTCTCAGCGGGTTGTGAGTCAAGCGCGGGGGACGGTGATGGGAGTGGCGGTCGCGCTGGGACGCCTTTCGCGTCGCCGCCGGAAGTAGCGCTTCCTTTCCGAGCGTCCGTGCCAGACGGAATACGCGTCGACATCAAGCACTTCGATGACGGCCCGTCCGTCACTTTCGTGGCATTCTCCGGTGACGAGCGCGACGATCGCGCCTTTCTCCACTTCGTCGTTGCACCGGAATCGTTCACGGAGGCGCGAGGGCGCGTCTTCGTGCGTCAGGCCGCGGAGTCTTACCGGATCCCCGGCGCGCGCACCCAGGTGCAGCCGGTGCCGCCTCCATCCTGGGCGGTGGTCAAGTACCCGATCGAGAGCCGAGGCGTGCGGGGCGCGCAGATCACGGGATGGGTCGCCCTGGGGCGGCATAACGGCCGGTTCTTTCACATGCTTCTCCAGCACCCGGAGTGGGCGGAGGAGCGCGTCGCCGGCCAAATGCAGCAGATTCTGGATACGTGGCGGTGGAAGGATGACGGAACACCTCTGCAGGCCGGAGCCAGGTAGTCCACACCGGCTCGTTTCCGAGTAGTTGCCGGTGGCAGATCTCAGCATGGCAGCCGGAAGGAGCTGTTCACGACGAGGTTGGGGAGCTCGGCCAACGTGAGCACCAGGAGGCGCAGCTGACCTGGGCACCTGGACGATGGCGGCGCAGGGCCAGGCGACCGGGCGGAGCACCACGGTATCGTTCGCGCCGACGCGCGGCCGATTCCTGCGGACCAACCAGACGGGCACCGCGGACCACGCCTCCTGGTCCATGACCCAGCTCCGGCTCTACCACCGAGCTGTCAGCCAGTAGATAGCCAATGGGTCGACCGGGCGGGTTGCCCGTTTAGGGAGCGCGGGCCGGGCGTCGGACAACATCTACTGAATCACATCCACCACTCGCGAGACGATCCGATGATGCAGATCAGCCGTAGAAAGTTCCTGGCCGGCTCCGCGACGGCCGCAGCGGCGTTCTACCTGACGGGGTGCGGGACACGACGAGCGGCGGCGCAGCGGCCGAACGTCGTCTTCATCCTCACCGACGACCAGCGCTGGGACACGCTGAGTGTCCTTCCGGACGCCGAACGCTTCTTCCCGGCTCTGAAGACGCCCCACATGGACCGCCTGGCCAATGAGGGGGTGCGTTTCGCCAACGCCTTCTGCACATGGTCGCTCTGCTCGCCCAGTCGCGCGAGCTTCCTGAGCGGGACGTACCCGCAGATCCACGGAGTGCGTAACAACTTCACGCACTACCCCGCCGAGCGTCTCCCGAGCTATCACACGCACCTGAAAAGCGCGGGCTATCAGACCGCGTACGTCGGCAAGTGGCACATGGGCGAGGGCGACGACTCGCATCGCCCGCCCTTCGACTACTGGGCGAGCCACGCGGGGCAGGGGCACTACGACGACACGGAGTTCAACATCTCCCGTGCGGCGGACGGGACGGAGAGCATCGACTCGGTGTCGTTCGACGTACAGGGAAACCGGCAGGTGATCGACGGCTACTACACGAACGTAGTCACTCAGCTGGCAGTGGACTGGATCAAGAACGCGAAGGGTCCCTTCTCGCTGCAGATCGGGCACAAGGCACCCCATGGTAAGTGGATCCCGGAGCCGAAGTACGCGAACCTCTACAGCGACCTCCAGCTGACGAAGCCGACTACGGCGTCGCTGCTGACGCCGGGCCTTCCCGAGTGGGTGGGCCGGCGGGTGGCGACGTGGCACGGGATCGACGGGCCGCTGTACGAGACGCACGACTACCAGACTTTCATCAAGACGTACCACCAGACCATCCCCTCGGTGGACGACAGCATCGGAGCGGTTTACGAGGCGCTGCGGGCGAAAGGAGAGCTGGAGAACACGATCATCGTCTTTGCCGGGGACAACGGGTTCCTGCTGGGAGAGAAGGCGTCGATCGACAAGCGCACCGCATGGGAGGAGAGCATCCGAATTCCGCTGCTGATCCGCTACCCGGAGGGACTCGGGGAGGGGAAGGTGATCGAGGACCTGGTAATGAATATGGACGTGGCGCCGACTGTGCTGGATCTGGCGGGGATCGAGAACGTGGAGCCACGGATGCAGGGGAGATCGACCCGGCAGCTGGCCGACGGGAACGCGGAGGGGTGGAGGCAGTCGATTTACTACCAGTACAACTTCGAAAAGGAGTTCCCGTACACGCCGAACGTTCGGTCGGTGCGCACGGCCGACTGGAAGTACATCCACTACCCCAACGGGGAAGGCCACCCGGAGACGGAGCTGGCGGAGCTGTACCATCTGGCGGAGGACCCGAAGGAACAGCGCAACCTGATCAATGACGCGGCGCACGCCGAGAAGCTGGCTGAGCTGAAGGCGGAGCTACGGCGGCTGCAGCAGGACACGGGCGCGGTTCCGGACGTGATGCCCGCCAATCCGCAGCTCAGCTTCGCGATGCCGGACGCCGCCATCCGGTAGCCGGGGCCGCGTCGTCATGCGTACGCGGCGGTCGCTGGGCTCCGTCCCCACACCAAACACCCTCCTCGAGGCGCCTGTGTCATCGATTTTCGAGGACTCGGAGCCGATCGATATTTCCGGCTGGGGGTCGGGGTGGTCGGAAGATCCAAAATCCGGTCCACCATCAGCGTGGGCGCCCGCAGCCGCCGAGCGACCTTGTTGGTTTCCACCGCGCTTCTCCTGGCAGCGTGCGAAGGTGACATCGCGACGCCAGGTGACCAGGCG
>JAHWJV010000272.1 GCA_019348265.1 Gemmatimonadota bacterium | reverse complement strand
GATGTGGACGTCGGGGTTCTTCAGGATCCAGTCGAACCGCGGGAGAATGTTACGGATGTCGTCCTGGCCCACCTGGATGTCGACGATGAAGATCGCGCCGGCTTCCTTGGCCCAGCTGTACATGCGCTCCACGACCGAATCGCCCGTGATCGTGCGGTACTTGCCGGACGTGCCGGCCTCACCCTGCGCGACCACCGAGACCATGTGCAGCGCCGGGATCACCGGCGTGCTGGGGTCCGCCGTCTCCCAGGCCTTCACCTGGTTCTTGAACCGGCGCAGCATCTCCTCCTTCGGGAACTCGCCCAGAGCACCCATCCGCTTGGACTTGGGGTGCCCGTAGTAGGCGACGATGCGACCGCACGGCAGGATCGATCCCTCCGCGAAGGGAGGCATCTGCGGGTACCAGCCATTTTCCGCGGCGAACACCGCGCTGTGCCCTGCGGGCGGCCGCTTGGCCGCGGAGTCCGCCTTCTCCGCCGCCGCGGCGGTGGTGATGCGGTCCTGCAGCGTCTTCATGCACTGCGTCGCCGCCGCCGCGGTCGTACCGAACTTCGACGCTACTGCGGGACCGGGCGCGCCCGGAGCAGCGGTGCTGTCCGCTGCCGCGGCCCCGCCCTCGGCCGCCGCGTTCTGCGCACCGGCGTTCTCCACGTCGGTGTCGGTGCACGCCGAGAGCGCGAGTGGGACGGCGGTGATCAGCGCGAGCCGCCGGAGCACGGGCAGGCGATCTTCGGTCCAGCCTTTGCCAATTTTCATCGAGTCGTTACCGCGAAGGTTTGTTAAAGCGTCAGCGTTACAGTGAGCATGGCGTCCCGCTCCCCACGGATCGGGTGCAACCCATGCTCCAGAAAGTACCGGCAGGCGGCGACGCGCACTTTGTCGGCGTGCGCGCGTGGCCAGTCGCGCATCGGTCCCGCCCAGGGGCCCACTCCGTCGCGCGACCGCCGATCTCCCGGCCGAAGTGCTTCATGGGCAGTTCCTTAGGGCGATCCAGCCGATGGGGAACATACCCCGAATGGGCAAAAATGGGTCCCTGCCGGCGGCGGCACCAATCATATCGGGTGCTGATTGTCGTGTCTACCGGCGGCGCGATCCATGCTAGCGGGCGCGTACCTGCTTGAATTCAGAGGCGAGCGACGATGAGAGCGATACGAGTGAGCGAGACCGGCGGCCCCGAGGTGCTGCGCCTCGAGGAGCTCCCCGACCCTCAGCCCGGCGCTCGCGACGTGGTCGTGCGGGTGCGCGCGGCGGGGGTCAACCCGGTCGACACCTACCGTCGGGCGGGAACCCACGGCCGCCCGCCCGAGCTCCCCTGGATCCCCGGATCCGATGCGGCGGGGGTCGTCGAGCGCGTCGGCGCGGCCGTGACGGGCGTCGCGCCGGGCGACCGGGTCTACACCGACCATACCGCCGTCCGGGCTTACGCCGAGCTGATGCTATGCCGCGCGACACAGCTTCACCCTCTCCCCGCGCGGATCTCGTTTGCGGGCGGCGCGTCTCTCGGCGTGCCGTACGCGACCGCCTACCGGGCGCTCTTCCAGCGCGGCGCCGCCCGCGCTGGTGAGACGCTGCTCGTGCACGGCGGGACGGGCGGTGTCGGGCTCGCCGTGATCCAGCTCGCCCGCGCCGCGGGGCTGACCGTGATCGCCACCGGCGGAACCGAGCGGGGGCGGGACGAGGCGCGCCGGCAGGGCGCCGACCACGTCCTCGATCACCGGGCGCCCGGGTACCTCGACAGCGTCGCGGAGCTGACGGGCGGGAAAGGCGTCGATCTTGTCATTGAGATGCTCGCGAACGTGAACCTCGGCCGCGACCTGGGGCTGCTGGCCAGGGGCGGCCGGGTAGTCGTCGTGGGGAGTCGCGGAACCGCCGAGATCGACTCGAGGGACACGATGACCCGGGATGCGGACATCCGCGGGCTGACGTTGTTCAACACTCCGGCCGAGGATCTCGCGGCGATCCACGCGGCGCTGGGTCGGGGGCTGGAAAACGGAGCCCTTTCACCCGTGATCGACGCGGAGCTCCCGCTGGCCGATGCGCCGCTAGCGCACGAGCGCGTCATGGCGCCCGGACATCAGGGAAAGATCGTCCTCATCCCCTGAGGGTCCCGAGCCATGTTCACCCGCGCTCGCACCAGGCGAGCACTTCAGCGAATCGCCGCCCGGTCAGCGCGCCCGAGAGCGGGTGGCGGGAGAGCTTGGCCCTCGTGATCGCCGGGCTGGTCAGGCCGCACAGAAACCGCGCCTGCTGGCGCGCGTCGCCAAGCGCGCTGGCGTGCGTAGCGACTACCTCGCTCAGCGTGCGCCGGTCTACGACCATCTCCAGCGGCGGCGGATCACGGAGCGGCGGCAGGACCGCCGCCCGTCCGCTGGCGCAGTACGTACAGTGCCCGCACGGTCGCGCGAGCTCCTCGCCGAAGTAGCTCAGCAGAAACGCGGTCTGACATCCGTCGTGCGTGATCAGCTCGACGATCTGCGCGATTCGGGCGATCTCCTGCGTCTCCCGGCGTCCGAAGCGGTCGCTCAGATCATCGACCAGCGCGTCAACATCCGGCGCCTCGACCAGCCGGGTGAAACGCTGCCGTGGCTCCGACGCCTGTGTCACCACCCACCCTTGCTCCGCCAGGTAGTCCACGGCGCTGACGATCCGCTCGCGCTCCTCCCCGAGCTGCAGCGCGACCTCCGCCGGGTCGATGCTGTACCACTCGCGCCCCTTCTTCGCCGCGACGAAGATCGACTTCACGAATTCCGCCCGCTCACCGGAGAAGCGGCCCGCGAGACCGTCGATCGTCTCGAGCGGCTTCACGCGATACCCTGCGTAGAAGGGCGTTCCCTGCCGCACCACGCCCATCAGCTCGAGGTAGGTGAGCGCCGTGCGCAGGACCAGCGGACGGATGTCGTGCGCCGCCCCGAGCGTGTACAGGCTCACGTCGAACTCGGCGGGGCCGCCCAGCACCGCCTGCAGCAGCCCCCGCAGTGCCGCGGGCGTGGGCGTGTCCCCGTACGCGAAGTTCTCCAGCGTGGCGACGTCGTCCTGTGCGCCGAGTATCTCCACCACCGATTCCCGTCCGTCTCGACCCGCGCGGCCGATCTCCTGCGCGTAGCTTTCCAGACCCTTTGGTAGGTTGTAGTGGTAGACGTAGCGGACGTTCGCCTTGTCGATCCCCATCCCGAAGGCGATCGTGGCGACCACGACGTTCCGGTCCGAGTCCCGCCACCACTCCTGCACGGACGTGCGCTCGTCGTCCTGCATCCCCGCGTGGTACGCGCGCGCCGGAATGCCTTCCTCGGCGAGCATCCCGGCGACGCGCTCGGCAGTCGCCTGGAGCGTCACGTATACGATGCCTGATCCCGGCTCCCGCTCGCGCAGCAACCGGGCGAGCGCCGCATCCCGCTCGGGCGCCAGCGTTGGTGACGTCGCGAGAAAGAGGTTGGCGCGGTGGAAGCCGGTGATCACCGCGCCCTCCCGCGGGATCCCGAAGCTGCGGCAGATGTCGCCGACCACCGCCGGCGTTGCGGTGGCGGTCAGCGCCAGCACCCGCTCGACGCCGAGCGCGCGGGCCGTGTCGGCGAGCTTCAGGTAGTCGGGCCGGAAGTCGTGTCCCCACTCGGAGATGCAGTGCGCCTCGTCCACGGCGAAGAGCGAGATGCTCGCGCGCCCGAGCTGGTCCAGGAAGCGCTCGTTGTTGAAGCGCTCCGGCGCGACGTAGAGGATCTTCAACGACCCGGACCGCAGCCCGCGCGAGACCTCGCGCGCTTCGTCATAGGAGAGGGAGCTGTCCAGACGCGCCGCCGCGATGCCGCGTCCCTGGAGGAAATCGATCTGGTCCTTCATCAGCGCGATCAGCGGCGACACCACCACCGTGATCCCCGGGTATCGCAGCGCCGGAAGCTGATAGCATAGAGATTTGCCGCCACCCGTCGGGAATACCGCGAGTGCCGCGCGATGCTCCTCCAGGGCCGTGATCACCTCGCGCTGGCCAGGTCGAAAGGCGGCCAGGCCGAAGCGCGTCCGCAGGATGGTTTCCGGGGTCGAGCTCAGGTTGCCGGGCATGGTGGACGATAGCGGTGCCGGATGAACCCCTCACCCGCGGCGCTTGGCGCCGGCGGGGGAGGGCGGACCCGAAAGATAGTGACAGCGCGCCCCAGCAGCATGTGCCCGCGTTCACGCTCTTCCGGCTGCCTCGTCACGGGCTTAATTTTACAGCTCTGAGAGATATCCAATTTCGAGGGGGAGCCATGTCCGAGCTCAGCGGGATGAAGTGCGAGGCGTGCCAGCGCGGTGCACCGGCCGCGACGGCGGAAGAGCGCGAGGAGTTCCTCCCGCAGCTCCCCGGCTGGAGCATCGTCGAGCGTGAGGGCATCGAGCGGGTCGAGCGGGTCTTCACCTTTGCCGACTTCAGGGATGCGCTGGCCTTCACGAACCAGGTGGGGCGGATGGCGGAAGAGGAGGGCCATCACCCCGCGCTGCTGACCGAGTGGGGCCGGGTGACCGTCACCTGGTGGACGCATAAGATTCGCGGCCTGCACCGCAACGACTTCGTCATGGCGGCCAAGACGGACACGCTCGCGCCGGTCCAGAAAGATCTTGCATAACCGGGGGTCGCCCCTAGCTTCCAGCCGCATGAGATCGAAGAGATTCTTCCGGCTCGCGCTGCTTTTCGCATTGGCCGCACCGGTGGTGCGTCTTCAGGGGCAGGCGCTCCGCACGGAATACGAGGGCTCGACCGCGCTGGGGCTGGAGCTGCGGCGGCTCGGCACGACCAAGCGCGTGCTGATGATCGGCGCGCACCCCGACGACGAGCGTACCGAGGTGCTCACCGCGCTCGCTCTGGG
Source organism: Gemmatimonadota bacterium (assembly GCA_019348265.1). Taxonomy (GTDB): domain Bacteria; phylum Gemmatimonadota; class Gemmatimonadetes; order Longimicrobiales; family Longimicrobiaceae; genus JAHWJV01. Next base: position 373 of record JAHWJV010000272.1, on the reverse strand, counting down.
TCACGGGGCGGAGGTCGCATACCTGTCGCTGACGCGAGGCGAGGGTGGCCAGAACGCGATCGGACCCGAGCTCCTCGAGGGCCTCGGTCTGATTCGCAGCGAGGAGCTGCTCGCGGCGAGGCGCATTGACGGCGCCCGCCAGTTCTTCGGACGGGCGATCGACTTCGGCTTCTCCAAGAACGCGGAGGAGACGTTTCGGCACTGGCCCCACGAGTCCCTGCTCGGCGACGTGGTGGCCACAGTCCGCTACTTTCGGCCGGACATCATCATCTCGGTGTTCAGCGGCACACCGGCGGACGGGCACGGCCAGCACCAGGTCTCCGGGATCCTGGCTCGGGAGGCGTTCACCGCGGCCGCCGATCCGGCGCGCTTC
>JAHWJV010000271.1 GCA_019348265.1 Gemmatimonadota bacterium | reverse complement strand
GAAGTTGTGGTCCTGGATGTTGCCGGTCTGGAAGACGGCGTCCTGCCAGTCGGTCTCGACCGAGAACTGCGTGTTGTCGGCCGGGAGCCCGGCGTTGGTGCGCGCCATGTTGTTGATCTGGCTCCACCGCGAGCCGCTGACGAACTCGATGCGCTGCGGAACGTCCTGCACGCCGTAGTACGAGTTCACCGTCACGCGGGGGGCGCCGGAGCGGCCCCGCTTGGTGGTGATCACGATCACGCCGTTGGCCGCGTCGGTGCCGTACAGCGTCGCCGCCGACGGCCCCTTCACCACCTCGATGCTCTCGATCTCCTCCGGGTTGATGTCGCTCACGCGGCTCGGGTTCGCGCCGCCGACGCCGATGCTCGACGAGCTGCTCGCGCTCTGCATCCGCACCCCGTCGATGATGTAGATTGGGTCGTTGGATAGCGAGAGCGAGCTGGTGCCGCGGATGCGGACGCGGGCCCCGGTGCCTGTCATCGAGCCCGAGAGCACCTGGACGCCCGGGGAGCGGGCGGTGAGCAGGTCGCTCATGTTGGCCACCGGCCGGTCCTTCACCAGCTCCTCCGCGTTCACCTGGCTTACCGCGTTTCCTACCTCCACGCGGCGCCGGTCCCCGGTCGCCGTAGCCACGATCTCCGCAAGCTGCACGGCCTGCGGCTGGACCGCGAAGTTGAGGGTGGCGGTCCCGCCTGCCGTTACCGTCACCGTACGCGCCTGCTCGGCGAAGCCGGCATGCTGCGCCTGCACGGTCACCTGCCGCGCCGGCACTCCGGTGATGGTGTACTGCCCCTGCGCGTTCGTGGACGCGACCGAGCCGGTGTTGACGATGCGCACCCGCACGCCCGCGAGTGGACGCCGGGTGTCCGACTCCGTCACCGTCCCGGTGAGGGTGCCGGTCTGCTGTGCCCGTGCGGGCAGCGCCGTGGCTGAACCGGCTGCCACGATACTAACCGCCAGTACGATCCTGCCCCACAAAGATCCTGCCATAAGAGCCTTTCTGTTGAACGGATGTCGATCCGCTCCGGAGCCGCTCGCTCCGGGGCGCCTGCAACCGCTGGTTGATCCCCACAGCATGGTAGAACGTGTCCGAAATGGGATTGTACGGACGATCGCGCTGGACGCACGGCGTTGTCAAGAGCGAGGCGGCGGAAGGGGAAGGGGCGTGGCTGGCCGACCGGACCTCAGCGTTCGTGGTCCTCGCTGAACGTTTCCACGTCCCGCTCCCCCGTCACCAGCCAGCGCCCATCCTCCAGTTCCAGCGTGAACTCGGTCCGCGAAGAACCCGTCCAGCGGTCGTCCTCCCCCACGTACTGCCAGCTCTTGTCCACCAGTACTACGGCCTCCCCGTCTTCGGGGATGTTGACGGCCGTCCGGTCGAAAGTGATGGTCCGCTCGGGGTAGTCGGAGATGGTGCGCGCGCGGGAGCGTGCGACGTCGCTGCGCGAGCGGCGCCGGCCGTAGAACCGCACGCGGTCCGCGTAGTGGGAGATGTGCCGCTCCATGTCGCCCTTCACGAAGGCATCGGTGAGGTCTCCCACCACCCGCTCGACGGCCGAAGCCGCGCTGGCCTCCGACGAATGCTCCAGCAGGTTCCGGTACGCCGCGAGCTGCAGCTCCCGGAACTCCGCCGCGACGGCCGAGGTGTCCGCCGCGACCAGCGCCGCGCCGGTCGCCGCGTCGGGATCCCCGCCGCCGCGTGTGGCCAGCCAGAGGAGCAGGAGTGTCAGCAACCCTCCCCCCGCGAGCATCGCGTTCCTCGGCAGCCGGAACTTCGCGAGATTCGCCAGTAGCGCTGGCTGGCGCGGCGGATCGATCGGAATGCCAGGCCCAGCGGCCGGCCCCGCGGCCGCGCCAAGGAGCACCGTCGAGTCGTCGTCACCGGAGGAGAGCGCGGCCAGAAGCGCCGCGGCGTCGCGGTAGCGCTCATCCGGCACCGGGCAGAGCGCTCGCTCGATCACCCGGCGCGTGACCTCCGGAATCTCCGTCCAGCGCCCGCGCTGAGGCAGCACGAGCGTTTCCCCGGCCTTGATCCGCTCGTGCTCGGCTGGTGTGAACGGGCGCTCTCCTGAGAGCAGCTCATAGCCGATGAGCCCGAGCTGGTAGACGTCCGATGCGGTGGTGAGCGCTGCGCCGTGCCGCATCTGCTCCGGCGAGGCATACGCCGGCGAATGGGGGGTGTGCCCGGTCCGGGTCAGGTCGTCCTGCTCGGCGGCACGCAGGGCCTTGGCGATCCCGAAGTCCACGATCTTCACCGTGCGGCCGTCGCCGTCGTCCACGATGATGATGTTGGACGGCTTCAGGTCGCGGTGCACGATTCCGGCGCGGTGACCGGCCGCTACGCCGCGCGCAGCGCCCTCGAGCAGCCGCAGCGCCTCCGCAACCGTTGGAGTGCCGGCCCGCATCAGCTGCTTGAGGTCGTCGCCACGCAGCAGCTCCATGGCGATGAAGTCGACGCCGATCTCCGGATCCGTCCCGTAGTCGTATACCTGCACGACGTTGGGGTGCGGCGGGATGGTGGCGGCGGATGCCGCCTCGCGCCGAAGCCGCTCGCGGAGCTCGCCCTCCTCCTCCGCCGCCGCGTCGGGGAAGGAGATGATCTTCACCGCGACCGGGCGGCCCAGGCGGCGGTCGGAAGCGCGGAAGACGACGCTCATCCCGCCGCGCCCGATCAGCTCCTCGATCTCGTATCGTCCCACCAGCGTCTTGCCGACCAGGAGCTCGGCGATAGATCGGTCCATTCAGCGGCCGTGGCGTGTGTCGAGTGCCACCCCCGGTGGCGGGGATGCGGGAAGCGCGCACGGAGCGAGCAAGGCGCATGCCCTCTTCGCCCTCGCCTTTGTGACTCCATCCATCTGACCTCGGCACCGTACGATCGACGGCACGGGCGCGCCTACCGCCCCTCCTGGCGGTAGTCAGGCCTCTACAGATTACGCGTGGGCGCGTGCCGATCCACCCAGCGCGTGTTAGCTTGCTGTCGCCCCGGGCCTCACCATCCCTGCCCGGGCGCCAGTCCAACCCACTTCCTGAGACGCGATGCTCATCACCGCCCGTATGTCGGCACTACGCCGCGCCCTCGCCGTCGGGGCGCTCACCGCGGCTAACGTTGCTCCGCTGCACGCGCAGTCGCCCGGGAGCGGCTCGCAGGCCGGCACGCTGGCCTGCGAGCCGACCACGGCGGCGGTGCTCCGTCTTCCGGCCGGGTTCTGCGGCATCCTGGTGGCGGAAGTCTCGCGTCCACGGCACGTCGCCATCGCGCAGAATGGGGACGTGTATGTCTCCTTCCAGGGCCGGCGCGACGCGCCGACGCCGGCGGAACGTGGCGGGGTCGTCATGCTGCGCGACACGAACGGCGACGGCCGCGCGGACTCGCGTCACTACGTCGGAGAGGAGAGCGGGACCGGGGTGGCGCTCCGCGGAGGCTACCTGTACTTCGCGACGAACACGGCGGTGCTCCGCTATCGGGTCGTGAACGGCGTCCCGGCCCCGACGCCGGACACGATCGTGGAGGGGCTGCCGGACCGGCCGGGTGAGCCTACCAAGTCAATCGCGTTCTCCGACGACGGATCCCTCCTGGTCAGCATCGGTGCCGCGACCGACGCCTGCGCGCCCGCCCCAGCCCCGCCGCCGGTGGCCGCGCCGGGCGCCGCACCGGCCGCCGGACCGCCCCAGAAGGGCGACGATCCGTGTCGGCAGCTCGCGACGCGCGCGGGTATCTGGCGCTTCCATCCGGCGCGGACGCACCAGCGGCTCGACCGCGCGCGGCGGTGGGCAACCGGCATCCGGAACGCGGTCGCGCTCGCATGGGATCCGACGACTCGCGCGCTGTACGGTGTTTCGCACGGTCGCAGCATGCTGGCGCGCTGGTCCGGCTTCACTGCGCGGCACGACCTCGAGCTGCCTGCGGAGGAGTTCGTGCGCATAGATCGTGGCCGCGAGTACGGCTGGCCCTACTGCTACTACGATCCACGCCAGGGCGGATTGGTCCTCTCGCCGGAGTACGGCGGCGACGGTCGCGCCGTCGGGCGCTGCGCCTCAAAGACCCCGCCGATCTACGCTTTCCCGGCGCATTGGGGCCCCAACGACCTGCTCTTCTACACGGGCTCCCAGTTTCCCGCGCGGTACCGCGGCGGCGCCTTCGTCGCGCTCCACGGTCGCGTGAATCCCGGGGTGGTCTTCGTTCCATTCGCCGGTGGTCAGGTATCTGGCGGGAACGAGGAGTTCGCGCGTCCGGCCGCCGGCGTGGCCGCGGGGACGCTCCGCCCGAACGGGCTGGCGCAGGGGCCCGATGGGTCGCTGTATATCGCGGAGGACGGGACGGGGCGCGTGTGGCGGGTCTGGTTCACCGGCGGCCGTTGAGACGGGGACCTGCTTACCGTAGCTCGGGTATCAGGGCTTCGCGGGACGGGTGAAGAGAGTGAGTGAAGGCTCGACCATGGTGGTGAGTCCGGTTAGCACAAAGCGGTGCTGGTTCGTCTAGGTGGTTTGGAGGGTTGGCAGAACGGCTAATGCACCGGTCTTGAAAACCGGCGTCCGCAAGGACATCAGGGTTCGAATCCCTGGCCCTCCGCTCATACGCAGTAACCACTGGCCGTCACACGGGCGACAAAGGGGTGATTGCCGCGGCGGTTCCGATTTCGCCGGGAGTTAGGCGTGTCGATTGACCGCAACTGCGTCCTTGAAGCTCTACCGTTGTCGCTTCATTCCGAATGCGCGTTGTCGCCGGCCGTGCGCGCATGACAGCAGCCTTTGACCCACTTATTATGAGGCTCCGGAATCGAGGAGTCATGCGGAAGAGCAGGTCCAGGGGGGAACGGATGATCGATTCCCTCCAACAGCGCTAAGCGCGCCCGCGTAACCACAACCCGCACCAGCCAAGTGGATCAACCCCCTCGTCGTGCACGCTTCAGTCGCGGTCTGAAGATCCTCGCCGTGCTGGCGATCGGCGTTATCGTCGCATTGGCCGGGCTGTACCAGGTGTTCAGCCGGCAGGCGCGAGCCGGTGTCGAATCCGCGGAGATACCTGGTGCGGCCGACGCCGCCGGGGCGCGCGCGGCGGTCTACGCGGGCACCGACCCGGCGGACGCCGCCGGATGGGCCCGTGGCTTTGGTGAGCCGGCGACACGGCGATCCCGAGACGGAGCGATGCTTGAGCGAGTTGGCGGTCTACGCCAGGCGCGTGGCGTCCTCGGCCTACAAATTCTGCCTCGT
>JAHWJV010000270.1 GCA_019348265.1 Gemmatimonadota bacterium | reverse complement strand
GGCGCACTCGCTGGGTCTCCACACCACCTACATCTCGCGCGCGGGCGACTTCACCGGCGCCACGTCGATCGACCCCGACACCACGACCAGCTCGTACTACTGGCTGGATGGGATCGACGTGGTCGCCCCTGCCGACGCCGCCGCGATCGTTGGCTTCGGCGACTCGATCACTGACGGCGCCCGGTCCACGCCGGATATGGATCGCATGTGGCTCGCGGTTCTCTCCGCGCGCCTCGCCGCCAACCCCGCGACCCGCCGCATCGGCGTCGTAAACGCGGGAATCTCCGGAAACCAGGTCCTGCGGGACGCGTCCGGTGTCGGGATGCTCGCCCGCCTCGACCGCGACGTCCTGACGGAGTCGGGGGTGAAGTGGGTCATCGTGCTCGAGGGCATCAACGACATCGGGAATCTGGGCCGCACCCCTCCCGGCCCGGCGGTCACCGCCGATGAGATAACCTGGGCGTACCGCCAGATCATCGACCGATCCCACGCGGCCGGCGTGAAGGTGATCGGCGCGACGCTGACTCCCTACCAGGGCGCCAACTACTACTCGGAGGCGGGAGAGGCCGTCCGCTCCGCCGTCAATCAGTGGATCCGAACCTCGGGCGCCTTTGACGCCGTCATCGACTTCGACGCGGCCACCCGCGACCCGGCCAACCCGAAGCGGCTCCGCCCGGAATTCGACCCCGGCGACCATCTTCATCCCAACGACGCCGGGTACCGGGCGATGGGCGAGGCGATCGATCTGTCGATCTTCAGGTGATGGCGGCCATCGGCTATGGGTCTTCAGTCTTCATTTCAGTCTTCAGTCAGGAGTAGAAAATTGCTGGATCCGAAGCCCCTCCCCCGTTCATGGGGGAGGGTGGCGCGTCTAAACGCGCCGGGTGAGGGCCCGCGGGCGGCGCTGCCGGCATGAGGAGTCCATTCCCGCTCTCAGTCCTGGACCTGGTCCCGATCGGGACCGGCTCCAGCGCGGCGGAGTCGCTGCGGAATTCCGTCGAGCTCGCGAGGCTGGCGGACTCCCTCGGGTACGTGCGGTACTGGTTTGCGGAGCATCACGGGATGCCGGGTATCGGAAGCTCCGTTCCGGAGATCCTGATCGCGCACATCGCGTCGGCCACCGAGCGGATCCGCGTCGGCTCCGGTGGGATCATGCTCCAGAACCACGTCCCGCTGAAGCTGGCCGAGGAGTTCCACACGCTGGAAGCGCTGCACCCCGGCCGGATCGACCTGGGAATCGGCCGGGCGCCCGGCACCGATCCCGCAACCTCGCGGGCGCTGCGGCCGTTCGGGCCGGAGCAGTTCACCGATCAAATGCTGGAGCTACGCGGCCTTTCCGCGGGTACGCTCCCGGACGATCACGCCTTCCGGCGGGTGCGGGTCGTCCCCGTCGGGGTCACGCTCCCGCCCATCTGGCTGCTCGGGTCGAGTGGAGCTAGCGCGCAGCTCGCCGGGTCGCTGGGGATCGGATACAGCTTCGCGAGCCACTTCAGCCCCGCTCCCGCGGAGCCTGCCATGCGCGCCTACCGCGAGAGCTTCCAGCCCTCGGAGCAGTTCCCCGAGCCGCACGCCATCCTGGCGGTGGCGGTGGTGTGTGCGGAGACGGAGGAGGAGGCGGACTACCTGGCGGCGACGGGGGACCTGATCCGGGTCAGGCTACAGCGGGGGCAGTTCGGGCTGATTCCGAGCCCGGAGGAGGCGCTCGCCTACCCTTACACCCCACAGGAGCGCAGTGTGGTCGAGGCGTACCGGAAGCTGCACTTCACCGGAACGCCCGCCACCATCTTCCCGAGGCTGGAGCAGGCCGTGCTCGAGACCGGCGCAGACGAAGTCATGATCACGACGAACGTGCACGGTCAGGCGCAGAGACTGCGCTCGTATGAGCTTCTGGCGGAGGCGCTGAAGAGGCCGGCTGTGTAAGCCCGGCCCCTGACACGTCCCATTCGCAGAGCCGAGGAGCCTCAGACCGCGGCGGTCGGGCTCGCCCCGCTTCCGGGATCCAGCGACTCGTTCAGCCTCACGGGATCCCTCCGCTGCTTCTGCAGTTTCAGGTTCAGCATCTCCACGAACACGCTGAAGCCCATGGCGAAGTAGATGTACCCCTTCGAGACGTGCTGTCCGAACCCTTCGGCGAGCAGCGTCACGCCGATCAGGAGCAGGAAGCTGAGCGCGAGCATCTTCACGGTCGGGTGCCGCTCGACGAATCGGCCGATGGTACCCGCCGATACCAGCATCACGCCGACCGCCACGATCACCGCAGCGATCATCACCCCCACCTCATCGACCATCCCCACGGCCGTGATGACGGAATCCAGGGAGAAGACGATATCGAGCAGAAGGATCTGGATGATCACGCTACGGAAGGAGGGATGGCCGCCGACCTCGGTCCGATCCTCGCCCTCCAGCTTGTGATGGATCTCACGCGTGCTCTTCGCCACCAGGAAGAGCCCACCGCCGATGAGGATGAGGTCACGCCCCGAGAGATCGTTGCCGAGCACCGAGAAGAGCGGCGCCGTCAGCCTCACCATCCAGGACAGCGCCAGCAGGAGAAGCACCCGGGTGATCATCGCCAGTGCCAGCCCGACGGTGCGCGCGCGCGCCTGCTGGTCGGCAGGCAGCTTTCCGGCGAGAATCGAGATGAACACGATGTTGTCGATCCCGAGAACGATCTCGAGCACGGTCAGCGTCGTGAATGCGACCCAGATGGTCGGGTCCGTCAACCAGTCCATGAATTCCTTGGATTGAAGGGAAGGAGCGGTAAGCCGCTTCCCTGGAGAATGTCAGTTTCGGCGTAGGATCAGCGCGAAGCGAGCAGTCGCAGCGCCGCCGTGCGTTTTTCCGTCGGCGGATGGGTGGAGAAGAGGCTCGCGACCCCGCCGCTGTGCGCCGCGAGCGGGTTCACCTGGGCGAGCGGCGCGGCCGCCGGCGAGACGTGCATGGGGATGCGCCGGGAGTACGCGTCCAGCTTCTCGAGCGCGCTTGCCAGCGCCAGCGGACGCCCGCAGATCTGCGCGCCGACCGCGTCGGCCTTGTACTCGCGCTGGCGGCTGATCGCCATCTGCACGAGCATCGCCGCGATGGGCGCCAGGATGAACATCATCAGCCCGCCGCCGCCCCCCTCTTCGTCGTCGCGCCCGAAGATCGCCCCCCACATCGCCATCTGGCCGAGGTGGGAAATGGCGCCCGCCAGAGTCGCCGTGAAGGTCTGCAGGAGCATGTCGCGGTTCTTGATGTGCGCCAGCTCGTGCGCGATCACGCCCTCGAGCTCGTCCCCGTTGATCACGCGCATCAGACCCTGCGTGACGCACACCACCGCGTGCTCCGGATTCCGGCCGGTCGCGAACGCGTTCGGCTGCTCCTGCGGCGCGATCGCGACCGTCGGCATGGGAAGCGCGGCGCGCTGGCGCAGCCGATCGACCATGTCGTATAGCTCCGGCGCCTGCGGCCGCTCCACCACCTGCGCTCCGTACATGCGGAGCACCATCGAGGCCGAGGCGAAGTACATGAAGAAGTTCATCCCGCCGGCGAAGAGCAGCGCGATCATCATCCCCCCCTGCCCGCCCACGGCGCCGCCAATCCCCATCACCAGCGCAGTGAGCAGGGCCATCAGGCCGAAGACCTTGACGTTGTTCATGGTTCCTCCGAGTGCAGTCCTGGTGCGTGTTCGTCGTCCGCCGTCGAGCAATCTATCACGCGAGCCTTGACGCTCAAGGCCCCGGCCGAGGAGGGGAAGTCGTCGATCTTCAGTCGACGGGCGACTGGCGACTATAAAGAGGAAGCCCCCGCGGCTGGCGAAGCGCCTTGCCGCGGGGGCTTCTCCACCCCTCCTGGCCTACCCGATTTCTTCAGGGGTTGAGCCAGTACGTCATCTTGACCATGAACACGTTGTCCGGCCGGATTCCGAAGAGGTCACCCGCGTCGCGCCCCAGATCGAAGTTCCCCACCCGCTGGTACGCCGGGTCGGCTCCGAGGGCGTTCAACGTCTCCGACCGGCTCTGCTGCCACACCAGGAACAGCGTCGAGCCCGGCCGCCACTCCCAACGGAATACCGCGTTTCCGCGCAGGCTGGTGGTGTTGAAGTCACGGTTGACCACGTTGAACGCTCTGGCCGGCCCGGTGCCGTCCGGGTCCACCGAGAGGCCGCGCTGCCCGCTCGCCGTGGTCACCGGGGTGGCGTTGCCCTGCTGCGCGCTGAAATCGGCGAACTCGAAGGTCCGCGGCGTGCTCAGCACCCTGACCGTCCCGTACTTCCCGCTCGAGACCAGCGGCTGCGCGTACAGCTCGAAGGACATGTTCGGCGTGAAGTTCACGTTCAGGCGGGTCTCCAGACTGACCGTGGTCTGGTCGAGCTCGCCGAAGACATAGCGCCGGCCGTAGGTCGAGGTCGCGAGCGGGTCGCCCACGCTCTGGAGATACTGCGCCGCACTGTGGTTCCGCGACCACTCCGGCCCGAAGCGGAGGTCCCAGTTGCCGGCCGGCTTCATCCCGACGTCCACTCCGGCGGAGCGGCGCCAGCTACCGCCCTTGTCGCTTCCGAAACTGCCATCGGCCCCGAACGTATACGCCCTCCGCTGGTCCGAATTGATACGGAAGCCCAGGCCCGCGCCGGCCGGATCGCGCGTCAGTGGGCCGCCGCGCGTGAGGCGGTCGTTCAGCGTCGAGAAGCGCTGCTGCACGTTGATCGACCCGCCCCAGTAGTTGACGAGTTGGCCGCTCAGGAAGACGCCGTTGCTCGCGGATACGAGATTACCACCGTAGTTCCAGGTGAAATCCGGCCCGCTGAAGACGCCCCAGTTCCGGAACACGTTCCCCGGCCGGTTCTGACGGTAGCTGATGGCCGTGCCCAGCGCGATGCGGTCGGCCGTGGTCTGGAAGCCGAGGTCGTTGATCTCGTACCCCGGGCTCGTCGCGGCGAGGGAGACGCTCCCCGTCCAGGCGCCGGCACGCTTGCCGACGTTCACGTTGCCCGTGTAGCCCATGAGGCTGGTGGCGGTGGAGTCGACGCTCAGGTGCGGCGCGTCCGGCCGCAGGACTGGCAGGACTCCCGCCCGGCAGGCTGCATCGGAGCCGTCCGGGACGAGGGGACACCCGTGGTCACCGTCATTGCGGTCTACGTCGCGCCCGACCTGCGGGGTGGCCACGTGCTCGACGGGCTGCTCGACGCGGTGGCGCAGTGGGCGGCCGACGTCGACGGGGTGCGGCAGCTGCGGCTG
>JAHWJV010000026.1 GCA_019348265.1 Gemmatimonadota bacterium | reverse complement strand
CTACCGTGGGGGGCGTATGGGAGCCCACGAGTTCATCGCCGCGAGGTCCTTGCATTGAAGGATCCCGGCTCAATCACAGCACAGGAGTACCTCGATGCGGACCACCGGAACGGTGAAGTGGTTTAACGACGCGAAGGGCTTTGGGTTCATCACGCCGGCCAACGGAGAGCGCGATTGCTTCGTGCACTACTCGGCCATCCAGGGCCAGGGATTCCAGACGCTCACCGAGGGTGAGACGGACGAATTCGACCTGGTTCAGGGCGAGAAGGGCCCGGCCGCGGAGAACGTGGCGCGCGTCGCGGCGTAAACCGCGCAAGCGGTCACCCCCGGTGGTGCCGCGTGAGCAGGACAGAGAAGAGCCGTCCCAGCGTGGGGCGGCTCTTCTGCTTATAGTCATCAGTCTTCAGTCTTCAGTCTTCAGTCGTAGGTCGACTTCAGACTGAAGAGTGATGACTGAAGACTTTTCTCAAAACTCGCCAATGAACCCGATCTCCGTCTTCAGCTCATAACCGAGCTCTTTTTTCACGGTCGTCTGCGCGAGGTCGATGAGCTCGCGGATGTCGGAGGAGCGGGCGCCGCCCAGGTTGACGAGGATGTTGGCGTGGCGGTGGAAGATCTGGGCGCGGCCGCTCGGGTGGACGTAGCCCTTGAGGCCGCACTGGTCGATGAGTCGTCCGGCGCCGACGCCTTCGAGCTTCTGGAAGATCGAGCCGGCGCTGGGGTAGAGCCAGAGATCCGGGTGGCGATCGTCGCGCCACTGCAGGTTTTCGCGCATGGTTACGCGCAGCTCCTCGGGCGCAGCCGGCTGCAGCGCGAAGGTGACGCTGAGCACCACGTCCTTGCGGTCGTGCAGGATGCTGTAGTCGTACCCGAACTGGAAGTAGTCCAGGTCCACTGTGCGCCGCTCTCCCTCCTGGGTGAGAATGTCCGCCGCCTCGACCACCTCCTCCACGTAGACGGTGCGCTCCCGCTCGGGCGGTGGCGACAGGAAGTGCAGGTTCTGCCAGATCGCCCCGCCGACGGTGCTGGGGATCCCCACGAAGTGGTGCAGCCCGCCCAGCCCATGGGAGACGGTCGCCTCGATGAGGTCGTGGTAAACCACCGCGCCGCTTCCGGCGCGCACGCGGTTTCCGTCCAGGAACTCGATCCCCTCGGCCTCATTGCGGATGACGAGCCCCCGGAACCCACGGTCGCCGACAAGGATGTTCGCGCCGAGGCCGAGCAGGAAGAAGGGAATCTCCAGCTCCTTCGCGGCCAGCAGGGCCACGGCGAGCTCATCCGGCGATCTCGCGCGGAAGAACAGGTCCGCCGGGCCGCCGATGCGGAAGGTGGTGTACTGCGCGAGAGGTACGTCCTGCTCGATCCTGCCAGCGCCGAGTTTTTGCTCCAGGGCCTTGATAGCTGTCGACATCGGGAAGAGTGCGAAAGTGCGAAAGTGCAAGACCGCGAAAGTGCGGGTGCAAGGCCGATGCCCCGAGCGGCCCACGCTGTGCGAGGTTCGCGGACGGTGTTACTTTCGCACTCTCGCACTTTCGCACCTTCGCGCTAGCAGTTCATGATCGAGATCACACCGACCGCGCGCGAGCGGATCCAGGGCTTCGTCAACGCCCAGGTCGTGCAGGACCCCGCGCTTCGCATCGAGCTGGACAAGAGTGCCGCTACCCCGCTCTCCCGCAGCTACGCGATCTCGCTGGTCGAGCGCGAGGACCGGCAGAAGACGGAGATCGCCATAAACGTGGACGAGATCCGCGTTTTCCTGAACCTGGACACGTCGAATCTGCTGAGCGGAGCGGTCGTGGATTGGATCGAGGAGGACGGGAGCGGCGGCTTTCGCGTGCACGATCCCAACGCCCGCCCGGCGCCGGTGGCGCGCCCGCCCAGCGACCTGGCGCTCTCCGGGCCCCTCGCCGAGCGCGTGCAGATGGTGATCGACGAGGTGATCAACCCCGGAATCGCCTCCCACGGCGGCTTCGTCGAGCTGGTCGACGTAAGCGACGACACCCTCTACCTCCGGATGGGCGGCGGCTGCCAGGGCTGCGCCGCCTCCGCCGCCACGCTGCGCCAGGGCATCGAGCGCATGGTGCGCGATGAGGTCCCCGAGATCGTGAACATCATCGACGTGACGGATCACACGGCGGGGGATAACCCGTACTACTAGGGAAGAGGGAAGAGCTGCCCTTCGGCACCCGTTGCGCAAGCGACCGAAACCCGAAGGGCCGAGACCCCGCAGGCGAGGAACGAGCCGAGGAGGCTCGGTTCGCGCAGCGAATGAGGGCGCGGTCCCGGCTCCGCCGGGATGCGCCCAAACCCCTACCCCGCCCGCCTGGTCTTCCTCCTGAGGAAGTCGCGCATGATGTACTGGCCGAGGGTCATGGTGTTGGTGAAGTACGCCTTGCCGCGGGCGATCTGGGAGACGCGGTTGACGAAGGCGACCAGGTAAGGGTCGCGGGCGAGCATGAAGGTGTTGATGAGGATGCCGGATTTGCGGCAGGCGGCGACCTCGGCGAAGGTCTCCTTGAGGACGCGCTCGTCGAGGCCCATGGGGTTCTTGTAGACGCGGCCGTCGGGGAGGGTGAGCGCCGACGGCTTGCCGTCCGTGATCATCACGATCTGGCGCATCTCCTTGTTCTGCGCGAGCAGGAGGCGACGGGCGACCTTCAGGCCTTCGGCGGTATTGGTGTGGAAGGGCCCCACTTTGGCGTGCGCGAGCTGCGAGAGCGGGATCTGCTCGGCGCGGTCGCCGAAAAGGACGACCTGCAGCGTGTCACCCGGGAACTGGGTGCGGATCAGGTGCGTGAGCGCGAGCGCGACCTTCTTGGCGGGGGTGAAGCGGTCCTCGCCATAGAGGATCATGGAGTGGCTCGTGTCGAGCAGCAGCACGGTCGCGCAGCTCGAGCGGTACTCCGCCTGGTTGACGTACAGGTCGCCGTACTCGAGCTGGATCGTACCGTCGCCGCGCAGTCCCTCGCGTGCCAGCGCGCTGCTCAGCGTGCGAGGGATGTCCAGGTTCATCGTGTCGCCGTACTCGTACTGCTTGCTCGCGGACTCCGCCTCCACGCCCGTGGCGAGGTGCGGCGTGTCGTGCGAGCCGAAATCGGAGCGTCCCATCGCGCCGAGGAGCTGCCGGAGGGTGCGGTAGCCGAGGAAGTCGACACCCTTCTGGGTGAGGTTGAACTCGACCTGCTGCGCGGCTGAGCGCGCCTCGTCGATCTGCCCTTCCGCCTGCGACAGCTCCGTGTGCCCGCCCGGCATCTTCGGGGGCTCGGTCAGGTTGAGGTAGCCCTCCTCCACCAGCCGTTCGATCAGGCGGTCCAGCATCTCGGCGATCCGCTGCTGGACCTCCTTGTCGCCGCCCCCGTTGCCGCGCAGCTCCTCCAGCATCTCCCGGGTCAGCTGCCCGCTCTCGATCAGCGCGCGCAGCAGCGCCTCCTTCAGCGCGTCCATTGACCGGTCGGCGTCGTCGAACTCGCCCCAGTACGGGTTGTAGTGACGACCGCCGGCGAAGCCGCTGTCCAGCAGGAAATCAGAAAGATGCTCGAGGAGCGCCTGGAGGTTCAGCGCGTCCGCGTGGCTTCCGGAGTAGCGAGTGTAGTTGGTGAAGCGCATGGAGCTATCGGCTATCGGCTATCAGCTATCAGTCATCAGTCGGGCACGCTCAGCGATCGATCGTCGGCTCGAACCCTCGAGGCCGTGAGGACTGATAGCTGATAGCTGATAGCTGATAGCCAGGGTGGAGCTGGCTGCTGGGTGGAAGGGCAACTTCCAGACCCTGTTGCATTCGTCTACATTACGGGCTGATAAATCATTTCAACAGAGAAGGTCGCGGGTGGAGCAGGAGAGTCAGGCGCGGTGGAGAGAGGATCAGCTCGCGGCGGAGCTGGCGCCTGGGTCGACACCCTGGTCGGACCGCGACCCTCCGGTGCAGCTGCCGGACGCGCCGGACCGGCCGACCACGCCGATGGGGCGCGGACGGGCCCTCGCGCTCGGCAGCGTGGCCGCGCTGCGGCACCGCGATTTCCGACTCTTCTACAGCGGTCAGATCCTCTCGCTGGTCGGCACCTGGATGCAGTCGACCGCGCAGGGATGGCTCGTGCTCGAGCTGACCGACTCCGAGTTGCTCCTGGGGCTGGTCACGGCGGCCGGCTCAATACCGATCCTGCTCTTCACGCTGTACGCCGGGGTCGTCGCCGACCGCCGCGACAAGCGGGACATCATCCTCGCCGCACAGTGCGCGTCGCTGGTGCTCGCGCTGGCTCTCGCGGCGCTCACCAGCACCGGGGCCATCACTCTGGGGTGGCTGCTGGCGCTGGTCTTCCTCCTCGGAATCGCCAACGCCTTCGAAATCCCGACGCGGCAGTCGTTCTTCGTGGATCTGGTCGGCAAGGAGGACCTGTCGAACGCGATCGCGCTCAACTCGTCCGCCTTCAACCTGACCCGGGTCGTGGGGCCGGCGCTCGCCGGAATGCTGATCGGGTCGGCGGGTATCGCGGCGTGCTTCTACGCGAATGCGGTGTCGTACCTGGCGGTGATCGCAGTGCTGCTGGCGATGCCCCGTCGGCCCGCTCGGCAGCCCGCCGCCGTGGAGAGCCTGCGCGAGAACCTCGGCGAGGGGGTCCGCTTCATCTTCGGGCAGCGGCTTACGACGGCTCTCGTCGGGCTCGTCGCCGTGTCGTCGATCTTCGGCTTCCCCTACGCGATGCTCCTCCCCGTGTTCGCGCGTGACATCCTGCACGTCGGTCCGCAGGGGCTGGGCTGGCTGCTGTCGGCTACGGGAGCGGGCGCGCTGGCCGGCGGGATAACGCTGGCCGTCATCACCGGCCGGGTCCGCCGCGGGCCGCTGCTGCTCGCTTCCGCGGCCAGCTTCGCGGTGCTGATCGGCGCCTTCAGCCTTTCACGCTCGCTGCCGCTCTCGCTCGTCCTCCTCGCCGGGGCGGGCTTCGCGGTCATCCCCTTCAGCGCCACGGTGAACGCGCTCCTGCAATCGCTGGTTCCCGACGAGCTGCGCGGGCGGGTGATGGGCGTTTACGTCTTCATGTTCCTGGGGATGTCGCCGCTCGGCTCGCTGCAGGCGGGCGCGATGGCCCGCTGGCTCGGGGCTCCCGCCGCGCTCTCCGTCAGCGCCGCGATCTTTCTGATCGCGATCGGCCTGGCCTGGGAACGGGTGCCGGAGCTCAGAGCGGTGAGGTGATCGGGAGAGTTCAAAGTTCACAAAGTTCAAAGTGCTGAGTTCCAAGGGGCGGCATGAGTGTGGCCGGCCGTGCTCACTTTGAACTTTGAACTTCGAACTTTGAACTTCGAACTCGTCCTTACCGAATCTCCGCGAGCGCCCGGCGCACCCGATGCCGCTCCGTCTCTGCCCACGCCTCGAGCTCCTCCGCTTCTTTCAGCGACCCGGTCGTATCCAAACCGGCTAGCTGCGGGTCGGCTACGGGTCCCTCTTCCACGGTGCTGATCAGATCGGTCAGGAGCCCGAGGTACTCCTCCGCCGTCTGGCGAGCGCTGGGAAGGTGCTCCGCGACTTCTCGGTCGAATCGAGCACGCATCTGCTCGATCTCTGCGTGCCTGCGCTCGTACATATTCGTTTCACGTGTTAGGTTTTGGGCCCGTCGTGCAGATCCGGCGGCTACACACAGCAAGCTGAGAGCCAGAGGCGTGGGCAAGAACCAAGCGATCCGTAGTGTGCCGACCGGATTGCACCTAACGCGCCCCAATGGGGCGTATCAGAGCAGCGGTGCCACCACGAAGAACCCTCGCGACAGAGGGCGTGCCGCACTGTCAGAGACAACGGCCGCCATTCGTTTCGTTCCATGTGGCTGAAGCCGGTGACCATCTGTGGGGATTGGAGCTTAGTGGGAAGAAAGCTGATCCGGCGCGCAGCGGTGCTCGTCGCTTGCGGAATTGCTCCGGGATTTGGCGGCTGCGAGGCTCCGACTCCGATAGAGCCACCGGCGACCGCGGCGGTGAGCCCCGGTGAGATCGAGCTATCGCCGGGCGGTACCGAGCAGCTGAAGTGGGTGTCCACCGCCGGGCCCCCCGGCTCGGTCGCCTGGTCCAGCTCGGATTCGGCTGTCGTGCGCGTCGCGGAGGATGGCCGGGTGGAGGGGATCGCGCCCGGAGCCGCGATCGTCACGGCGCGGATCGGCGGGCTGGCCGCCAGCGCGGCGGTCCGCGTCCGCTGGCGATTCGCGTCCGTGCACCCTGGCCAGGAGCACACCTGCGCGCTGACCTCCGACGGCCGGGCGCTCTGCTGGGGCGGGAACGCGAGCCAGCAGCTAGGCGACCCGGGCGTGCCGCGCTTTTACAGCGGCGGCACGCAATCGTGGGTCGCCGCGTCGCCGAGGCCCGTCGTGACGGATCTCCGCTTCCGGAGCATGGCCTCGGGGGTGGGTGGCGGGTACTACGCGGGTTTCGGGCACACATGCGCCGTGGCCCAAAGCGGGCAGGCCTACTGCTGGGGCTCGGCCCGATACGGGCAGGTAGGCGACGGGTCTGCGGGGGACATGCACACCGTCGGGAGGCCGACTGCCGTGCGTGCCGAGCTGCGGTTCGCCTCCCTCTCGTTGGGAGATCAGTTCAGTTGCGGGGTCACCGTGGAGGGCGCGGGATATTGCTGGGGCCTCGGATATTCTCTCGGCACCGCCGCGCCGATCCTCACCTGCCGCAATCGTTACGGCCACGCTTCGGGCGCATGCAGCCCCGTCCCTCTTCCGGTGGCGGGTGGGCTGGTTTTCTCCTCGATCTCGGCGGGATTGGATCACGCCTGCGGGGTGACCGCCAGCAACGAGGCTTACTGCTGGGGCCCCGGAATCAAGGGCGCACTTGGGCTGGGACGCGACGTAACGACACCGCTGCCAGGCCGGGTGGTCGGCGGCATCGACTTCGCCGAGATCGCGGCCGGCGGTGGCCACACCTGCGCGCTGGACTCGGCTGGCCGCGCCTATTGCTGGGGCAGCAACGCGCGCGGTGAGCTAGGCACGGGCGCGGCCGACACGCTTGCCCACACCACGCCGGCCCCGGTGGCGACGGACGTGCGTTTCCGGAGAGTCGCCGCCGGGGCCGACTACACCTGCGCCATCACCTCCGCCGGCGAGGCGTATTGCTGGGGTGACAACTCCACCGGCCAGATCGGCGATGGCTCCGTCACGTCGCGGCACGTCCCGACCCGGGTAGCGGTCCCGCGTCCGCTCGTCTCGATAGCGGCCGGGCTGCGCCACATCTGCGGTACGACGGGGGACGGCGCCGCCTACTGCTGGGGTAGTGGAGCGACCGGTCAGCTCGGACACGGCTCCGTTACGAGCAGCACGCGACCTGTCCGGGTGGTGGGAGGATGAGCGCGACCAGCACCCGCGGCCGCAAAGTTCTTCGTGCGGCCCGGCGAGGATTCGCTGCGATCCTCCTCGCTTGCGCGGGTGCTGGCTGCGAGAACCCGGTCGCGGAGCGGTCGGCGCCGGTCGCGCATCTGACGGTGACGCCGGCGCGAGACACGCTGGGCGTGGGCAGCAGCAGGGTCATCCAGGCCGTGGCGACGGATTCGACCGGGCGCGTGGTCGAGGAGCCGCCGCTGCGCTGGACCTCGGCCGACAGCAGCGTCGCGACCGTTGCGGCGGATGGGACGGTGCGAGGAACCGGTGTCGGATCGACCCACATCTTCGCGGCGGCGGGTGGCGTCCGAGCCATGGTGCAGATCGTCGTCGTCAGCGCGGTCGCGCGAATCGCGATCGAGGACGTGAAGCTCGAGGAGGGGGCATCCGTCCCACTCCGGGCAACACTCTTCGATGCGGAGGGCACCGTGCTGCT
The DNA here is from genome assembly GCA_019348265.1 of Gemmatimonadota bacterium. Lineage (GTDB taxonomy): Bacteria > Gemmatimonadota > Gemmatimonadetes > Longimicrobiales > Longimicrobiaceae > JAHWJV01. The sequence goes on along the minus strand of JAHWJV010000026.1, from coordinate 8,373 downwards.
CGACCGCCGAGTCACCTGGAGCATCTCGGATTCCGCGGTCGCCACGCTCGATTATCGAGGCCTGGTGGCGATCGCGCCGGGAGCGGTCACGCTGACCGCCGCGAGCGACGGCGCGCAGGCGAAGGCAGCCGTGACGGTGGTGCCGGCACGAGTCGTTACCCTTGTGACTCATCCCGACCTGGCGCTGGTCATCGTCGGCGGATCGCGCAATATCCTGATCGAGCGGTCCAGCGCCGCGCGCAAGCTCCTGGATCGACCTACCGAGTGGCGCAGCTCGAATCCGGCGATCGCCCGCGCCACCGCGGCCGGCCGGGTGGAGGGCGTCTCCCCGGGGACGGCAGTCGTCACCGCGACCAGCGAAGGATTGAGCGACTCGGTCGTCGTGCGCGTTCTCGCCTACGCCGCCCCCGAGTTCAAAGCCGTTGGAGCCGGCGGAAGTCTCTCGTGCGGCCTGGACCAGGTGGGATCGGCGTACTGCTGGGGCGCGGGGCTCGACGCGGCACTGGGGCCCGACGCTCCCTTCGAGCGCGTCGATTACCGCGAGATGCGTCCACTCCCGCTGCCGGTCGCCACCAGTATCCGGTTTCGGGCGATCGCGACCGGCGGAGAGTACGCCTGCGGCCTGACGCTGGCCGGAAGCGCGTACTGCTGGGGCAGAGAGGTCGCCGTCGCGCCGGTGCCCGGGGGCATGGTGTTCGACAGCGTCGCAGTGGGGCTCGGCAATCGCGCTTGCGGGCTGGCCCGAGGTGGGAAAGCGTATTGTTGGGGGATCAACCCCCGCGCCGAAGGAGCGACGCAGGCCGGCCGGACTCCCGCGCCCGTCCCGGGCGAGCTCTCCTTCGGGCAGATCAGCGTGGGGGAACGGCATGCCTGCGGGCTGGTCGCCGGTGGTGCAGCGCACTGCTGGGGCTCGAACAGCCGCGGCGAGCTCGGAAACGGCGAGATGACATACGGGAGCGGGGCCAACCGAGACCAGCCGGCGCCCGTGCCTGTGCTGGGCAGCCACCGCTTCCGAGAGGTGAGCGCGGGCGCATACTTCTCCTGCGGGGTGACAGTGGACGGGGCGGTGTACTGTTGGGGCGGGGGGCCTGCAGTCCCGGGCCCCGAGGGCTCCGGAATGGCGGTACCTGTTCCAGTACGCGCGAGCGTGCCTTTCACAAGGCTGACGACCGGCGGCTTACACGCGTGCGGCCTCACTTCGGGCGGCCTAGCTTACTGCTGGGGTTACAACTACAGCGGCCAGCTCGGGACGGGAGTCTCCGGTTCGACCCAGTCCATTGTAACGCCAACGCGCGCGGGCGGCAGCACCGAATTTGCGGCGATCAGCGCCGGGCGGGCCGGAACATGCGCCATCGCCATCGACCGACGACTATACTGCTGGGGAAACAACTCCGAAGCACAGGCGGGACAGTACCGCGAGAACGTGACTCCCGGCGCCAATCTCGCCGTACCGTCACCCCGTCCCGTACTCGGCCAATAGTACCTGAGGTATCGCCGAGCGAGGGCTCGAGCCAGGGCCACATCCTGGCGCCGGCCTCGCGACGCCCGCCGCTCGGGACCCACGCTGCGCCGCTTCCAGCCGGTTTCATGCACCTATCCAAACATAACCGATGAAGATGCTCGACGCACGTTCGCGCTCGCCGCTCTCGGGGCTGGCAATGCTCCTCGCCCTTTTCGGCCCGGCGCTCGCATCGGCCGAGGCGCCGGCGCAGGCGGTCACCTGGAACGCGATCCTCGCGCAGGAGCCCGCCTGGTACGGCAGCGTGGAAGCGGTGCGCATCGCCGACGACGTGCTGCTCTATCAACACCCCAACGGCGGCTGGGGGAAGAACATAGACATGGCTCGGCCGCTGGACGAAGCCGCGACGCGGCGTGTACGGGTCGAGAGCGACACGGTGGAGACTTTGATCGATAATGGAGGCACGTACACCCAGCTGGAGTTCCTGGCGCGGGTCCATCAACGGACTCACCTGGAGCGCTTCCGAGAAGCCTCTCTCCGCGCGATCGACTTCCTGCTGGAGGCGGAGTACGACCGGGGGGGCTGGCCGCAGTACTACCCGCTCAAGCCAGGATATTACACGCACATCACCTACAACGACGGCGCGATGATCGGGGTTATGCGCGTGCTGCGCGACGTGGCCCGCGTGGTCCACCCGTACGGGTTCGTTGGCGCCGCGCGGCGGCAGCGTGCGGGGGCGGCGGTCGACCGCGGTCTGCGCGTCATCCTCGATTCGCAGATCGTCGTCGACGGGGAGAAGACGGCGTGGGCGGCGCAGCACGACGTGCTAGACCTGCGGCCGCAGAAGGCGCGCACCTACGAGCTACCCTCCCTCAGCGGGATGGAGAGCGTCGGGATCGTCCGGTACCTGATGGACATCGAGCAGCCGACCCCGGAGATCGTCGGTGCGATCGAGGGCGCGGTGCGCTGGCTCGAACGAGTGAAGCTGAACGGCATTCGCGTGGAGAACCGCCCGGACGCGTCGCTGCCCGGAGGCCGCGACCGGGTGGTCGTAGCCGATCCTGCCGCCGGGCCGATGTGGGCGCGATTCTACGAGATCGGGACCAACAAGCCGATGTTCGTGGGCCGCGACGGGATCGTCCGCCAGCGGCTGGCCGACATCGAGCACGAGCGCCGGGTGGGCTACGCGTACCTGGGGAGCTGGCCTCGGGAGCTCCTGGAGAAGGAGTACCCGGCGTGGCGAGCCCGCCAGGGGCGCTGAGCCGACGCTGTTGATGGAGCGGGAGGGGAGTAAGAACCCCGCGCCTTCAGACGTTTACCTTGGGAAGCACCGGGGTGTGTGGCGCCGTCGCCGTGCACCCGGGTTGGCGTTGGAGGGAGACGACCCGAACGACGAGTAAAATGCCTTCACGTCGCGAACGCCGCCGGTGGGCTTCAGGCCATCTGGTCACCGCGTTCTCTGTCCTTGCGGTGGCGGGCTGCGACAGGGTTACGGCGCCCGGCAGAACTCCCGAGCTGCGCGTGACGCCGGAGGTGGTCCTGCTCCCGCTCGGGGCAGAGCAGACGCTGCGCGTGGCTGGAGCGGCGCCGGGAACCGCGCCCGATTGGGGCGTCTCGAACGGGCATGTGGCGAGCGTGAATTCCGCCGGGACGGTAACCGCGCTCGGCGTGGGTACCGCGCTTGTGCGGGCGGGAATGGGCGAAAGGGAGGCGACGGCTGAGCTCACCGTGCGGGCGGCGTTCGTCGCGCCGGCTGCCGGGGCGGGGTTCACCTGTGCGGTCACGGACCTGGGCGCCGCGGGGTGCTGGGGGCGAGACTGGTCCGGCCAGCTCGGCGCCGGCGAGCCCGTCCGCAACTCGAAGCAGTGGCCGCGGGCGCGGGGCGTGGTGGGACGGATTCGATTCGCCGCGATCGATGCCGGCGTGTCGCACGCCTGTGGTCTGGACCAGGGTGGCCAGGCGTTCTGCTGGGGCTCCTCGTACTCCGGGGAGCGGGGGACCGGGAGAGCGAGCGAATTCGACGAGGTCTCGCGCCCCACCGCAGTGTCGGACCTCGCCTTCTCGTCCATCAACGTCGGCGAGGGACACAGCTGCGCCCTGACGCGCGAAGGCGCAGCGTACTGCTGGGGCGCGGCGTCGGCCGGTCAGATCGGCGGTCCAGTGGCGACCATATGTACGGATCGATACGGGCAGTCGCGTGGCTCGTGCGCGTTCGGGCCCACTCCCGTATCGGGCGGGCTTTCCTTCCGCGCGATCAGCGCGGGGAGCCGGCATACCTGCGCGGTAACCGTGGTGGGGGACGCCTACTGCTGGGGAAGCGACACGCGGGGGGAGCTCGGCCTCGGGGCGGGCTGGCGCCCGTCCGCCCCGGCCGGCCGTCGCGAGCCAGCGCTCGTCGTCGGAGCCACTCGTTTCACCGGGATCGCCGCCGGCGATGCTCACACCTGCGCACTGGGTACGGACGCTCGAGCCTGGTGCTGGGGTGCGAACGCCGCTGGCCAGCTCGGCACCGGAACCGCGGACACACTGGTGCACGCGACTCCCCAGCCGGTCTCCGGCGAGCTTCGCTTCGGTTCGATCTCCGCAGGCGGAAGCCACACGTGCGCGGTGACTGTGGACGGAGTCGCGTATTGCTGGGGCGACAACCGGTCCGGCCAGCTGGGCGACGGCCGCGGCCTCTCCAGCGCCGTCCCGAGCCGCGTAGCGGGCACGCTCAGGGCTGCGACGATCTCGGCCGGCAGGAGCCACACCTGCGCCAGCACCGACCGGCTGCTTTACTGCTGGGGCAGCGGGACTGCAGGCGAGCTCGGCACTGGGCTGGACACGGGCAGCAGCGTACCCGCGCGCGTCTTCGGACAGTGAGGAGAACCATGGATCGCACGCAACCAAATCACGCACCCTCCCGGGCCCGTTTCGGCGGCCTCTTCCGTCGGGTCGCAGTGGGCACGATCGTCGTCATGGTAGCGGCCTCCTGTGACGGCTCGATCGCTGAGGTGTTCCACGAGCGCCCTGTGGCCAAGCTGTCGATCGAGCCGGCGCTGAACACGATGCGTACCGGCGAGGCGAAAGATCTCACCGTGAAGGCCACCGACGCGGCGGGAGAAGTGATCGAGCACGCGCCGATCGCCTGGTCCTCCTCCGACAGCTCGGTCGTGAGGATCGCCGCGGACGGGCGGCTGACCGCCATCGCGCAGGGAAGCGCGGATGTTGTGGCGAACTCCGGTGGGGCACGCGCGATCGCCCGCGTGATGGTCCTCGCGGCGGTCTCGCGGGTGGAGGTCCCCGAGCAGGAGCTGCTCGAGGCGGTCCGGACACCGCCGGCGGTCTTCGTACGGGACGCCGCCGGGGCCGTGCTGCTCGATCGCAAGGTGACGCTATCCAGCTCCGATCCGGCGGTGCTCGCAATCAATGCGGACGGGAGCGTCGCGGCCCGGCGTCCCGGATCGGTAACGGTCACCGCGGTGAGCGAGGGCGTCTCGGGATCCGGCGTCGTCACGGTGCGCGGCGCACCGCTGAGGCGGGTATTCTTCGACTACCTGGACGACGCGGTGGTGGAGGTCGGCGGCACCCGTCCGCTCCCCGCCGTTTTCGAGACACTCACCGGAGCGAGGGTGGAGCGGGAGGCGGTCTGGGCCTCATCCGATCCAGGGGTGGTGGCGGTGGATACCCCCGGGCGCGCCCGGGGGGTATCGCCCGGGGTGGCGACGGTGACCGCCACGACCGGTGACCGCACGGGATCGGTAACGGTGCACGTGCTCCGCTATCCGGACCCGCTTCGGTTCACCGAACTCTCGGTCACGTACCGGCGAGTGTGTGCCGTCGCCGTCGGCGGGTCCGCCTACTGCTGGGGAGCATTGAGGGTTCCTAGCATGCTCGACTCCTCCGCACCGCTGGAGGGAGTGCGTCCGATCGGGCCGGCCGCGCCTGGTGACGTGGGCCATCGCTTTTCAACCATACCCCTTCCCGCGGCGGAGGCCGTCCGCTTCACGAGCGTCAAGATTGCCGACAGGGTTACGTGCGGCCTCGCCGTCGGCGGCGCGGTCCACTGCTGGGGCGAAGGGCTCCCGCGCACTGTGCTCCCCTCGCCTGGATACGGTTACATGGAGCTCGCGGTGTCGGCGCGCGTGGCCTGTGGTCGTGCGGCCGATGGTGTGGTGGACTGCTGGGCGCCGACGGCTAAGGGCATGAGCGGTGCACCCGTGCGGATGCCGGGGAACGTGCTTTTTCGGGCGCTGGTGGGTTCGGCGGCCACCGACGTCAATGGGTCTCCCATGTGTGGGATCACGCTGAGCCTGGAAGCGTTCTGCTGGGGAGCGGCGGGCGCCACCCCGGTTCGCGTCGGTGGTGATCTCCGGTTCAGCGCACTAGCGGTGAGCGCGCGGAGCGCCTGCGGTGTCACCGCTGAAGGCAAGGCTTATTGCTGGGGTGACAACGAGCATGGCCAGCTCGGCAACGGCACTCAGGTGGCCAGTGCCGCGCCGGTGGAGGTGGCGGGTGGGCTGCGCTTCAGGAGGATCGTAGCGGCGTTCAGGCACGCCTGCGGGGTCACAGAAGACGGGAGGGCATACTGCTGGGGGAGGAACTCCGAAGGTGCTCTCGGCGACCCGGCGAGCGTGGGCAGCGTGGTGGCCACGCCTCGGGCGGTCACCGGCGGGCTGAAGTTCGCCACCATCGAGACGAGCTGGGACACGGCGTGCGGGATCGCGACGGACGGGCTCACCTACTGCTGGGGGAGGAATTACGATGGCGAGCTCGGACAGGCGCAGGGTACCCATCACCTCACTCCGACGCCCATCCGAACCCAATGAACGCCGTCCGCCGCCTGGTTCTCATCGCTCTGGGTTGGGCGCTCAGCGCGTCGTGCGACGGGCCCGCGGCACCCGGTGACGTGCGCGTCGAAGGGCTCGACGTCGACGCACCCGTAACCGCTCTGCACGTTGGCGATACCGTGCGGCTGACCGCCAACGCGCGCGACCTGACCGGCGCGCCACTTTCCCGCGTGCTTGTCCGCTGGTCGAGTAGCAGCCCCGAGACAGCCGCGATCGACTCGGCGGGGCGCGTGGTGGCGCGGGCAGAGGGTGTAGCGGCGATTACCGCGGCCGCAGGCGGGCGCGAGGCGCTCGTGCAGCTCACGGTCAGCTCCCCCGCGGCGAGAATCGTCATTTTCCCCACGCCGCTCGGCCTCCGAGTGGGTGACCGCCGAGCGATCTCCGCAACTGCTACCCGGCGGGACGGTCTCCCCGTGACCGCCAGACGAATCTCCTGGTCCAGCAGGAACGCGTCCGTCGCAACGGTGGACTCAACCGGCACCGTGAGCGGCGTATCCGCTGGAACGGCTATCGTGGTCGCCGCGATGGGAACGGTCGCGGACAGTGCCCGCGTCGCGGTGAGCGGCCCCACGGCGCGGGTCCGGATCGTCCCCGACTCCCTCCCGGTGCGCGTGGGAGAGCGATGGACCCTCCGCGTCCGATCCGAGGACGCAGAGGGTAACGAGGTGATCGGAGTCCCGGTGAGCTGGTCCAGCACCGACCCGGAGGTGGCCGTGCTGGACTCGGTGGGAACGGCCCGGGGAGTGCGGATCGGCCGCGCGAGGGTGAGCGCGACGGTCGAGGGCGTCCGCGGCAGCGGGATCGTCGACGTCGTGTCGGCGCTCGTCGACTCGATGGCGCTCTGGCCGAGTGCCATCCTGGTTCAGGCGGGGAGCACCCGCGACCTTCAGGTTGATCTGCTGGGTGCCGGCGGGAGAAGAGTGACCGGTCCGGCGGTGACCTGGACGAGCTCCGACCCCGAAGTGGCGTCGGTCGACGAGCGGGGGATGGTCCGCGGCCGGGCGGCTGGCCGCGCGGAGATTCGGGCGCGCAGCGAGGGCCGGGAGGCGAACGCCGTCGTGCACGTAGTCGCCTACCCGACCCCTCTGGATTTCAGGTCCGTGTACACGAACGAAGACCAGAGCTGCGGGCTTACCGAGGGGGGCCGCGCATACTGCTGGGGTCGGAACAGCTCCGACCAGCTAGGCACGACCGAGGCTCTCGAGCGCTGCGGGTCGCGCACGGCTACGTCGTATGCTGCCGCCGGGGGTTACTCGTGCGCTTCCCTCCCTCGTCCGGTGAGCACGCAGCTTACCTTCACCACTCTTTCAGTCGGCGGCAGCCATGTGTGCGGCCTCACGGCTGACGGCGCCGCGTATTGCTGGGGGAGCAACGCGTACGGTGAAATCGGTAGCGGGTCTCCCGGTGGCACGGCGCGAACGCCGCGCATGGTGGCCGGAGGTTTGAAGTTCAGTACGACCAGCGCGGGCGCGAATTTCACCTGCGGTGTCGAGGAGGGGGGCCGCGCCTACTGCTGGGGATACAACGGCTTCGGGCAGCTCGGGACCGGCGACCTGGAGAGACGCGCCGCCCCGACGCGAGTGGCGGGCGACCAGCTCTTCGCAAACGTCTGGAGTGGGAACGTGCACAGCTGCGGACTCACGGCCGAGGGCAAGGCGTACTGCTGGGGACGAAACGGAAACGCCGAGCTGGGGGCGTCGGCGACCCCCGACGGGTGCGGCGCCATTCAGTGCGTCGCGCGCCCGGGGCCCGTAAACGGGGGGCTCCTCTTCCGGGAGCTGACGCTCGGCGGTACGTATACCTGTGGCCTGGATGCGGATGGACGCGCGTACTGCTGGGGTAGCGTTTACGGTCTCGGCGGAGCGAGCGCGACCGAGCAGTGCCCCGCGACCGGGCCCTGCACTCGGACTCCCACCGCCGTACCGACCGCGCTGCGGTTCAAGCGTCTGGAATCTAATTACGCTCAAACGTGCGGTGTCACGCCCGCCGGCTCACTTCATTGCTGGCGAAGAGAGCCGCCGGAGCTGATGGCCGGCGTGCCACCTCTTGCCACCTTCTCCTACGGTCTCGCGGCCTGTGGCATCG
>JAHWJV010000269.1 GCA_019348265.1 Gemmatimonadota bacterium | reverse complement strand
GGCATCTCCCTCCTCGCGCCGTGCGTCTTCCGCCTCCGCCGCGCGGCCGGGGACCAGTGGGATCGCGTGAAGCTCGTCGCTGAGCCGCGCTCCGCCTATCTCCTGAGTGGTCCCGCGCGTTCCGTGTGGGAGCCCAGCATTCCGCCCGTGGACGCGTTACGATATTCGATTACGTACCGGAAACTGCGGGAAGAGTGAGGCTCCCACTGATAGTGGATAGCCCCGTCAGTGGGCCGGTCAGGCGCTCGGCGCGAAGACGAGACATACGGGCGCGGGGATCTGGAGCACGTTGCCGGTTTCCGAAAGTCGCCCGGACGTGGGGTCCACCGCCAGGGTTACGATGCTGCCGGTGCGCTGGTTCTCGGCCAGGAGGAAGCGGCCGCTCGGGTCCAGCGTGAAGTTCCGCGGGGTCGCGCCGCCGGTCGGGTGGTGCTGGACCACCGTCAGGTGGCCCGTGTCGGGCGCGACCTCGGCCAGCACGATGCTGTCGTGTCCGCGGTTGGAGCCGTAGACGAAGCGGCCGTTCGGATGGATCTGGATGTGGGCACAGGAGTTCCTGCCCGTGTACCCGGCGGGGAGCGTCGAGACGGTCCCGGTGGTTTGCAGACCGCCCGTGCCCGGATCGCGGCGGAGCGACGTGATCGTCGAGCTGAGCTCGTTGATGACGTACGCGAAGCGCCGCTGCGGGTGAAACGCCATGTGGCGCGGGCCGTCGCCGGCACGAAGCGACAGGGACGCATCGCGAAGCGGGAAGAGCGTTCCCGTGGCGGCGTCCCAGCCATAGGTGAAGATCCGGTCCAGCCCGAGGTCGGCGACGTAGACGCGCTCGCCGATGGGGTAGATGGAGTGCGGGTGCGGCGCCTCCTGGCGCGGGCGCACCGGGCCCACCCACTGGTGCCTGGCCAGCCACGGCGCGGAGAGCACGCCACCGCTGCGGTCGACCCCCAGCACGGCGACCGTGGCGCCCGAGTAGTTCGCGACGAGCACGTGAGCCCCGCCACTGTGCACGGAAATGTGCGCTGGGTGGGCCCCTCCGGAGAGTGCACGGCTCCTCTCCCGCAGCGTCCCGGAGGCGGGATCCACCGCAAACGCGACCACTCCACCGCTCTTGTCGGCGCCGCGATCGTTCACCTCCTCGACGGCGTACAGCATCGCCCCGTTGGGGTGCAGGGCGAGGAAGGAGGGATTCCGCACCCCCTTGGTGGCGCCATCCAGCCGAAGCACTCCAGTCGCCGGGTCGAACAGGCAGTGGTAGATCCCCTCGCTGCCAGTTCCCTCCGTGTACGTGCCGACGTACGCCCGAAGGGGGCCGCGCTGCTGCGCGGATGCCGGACGGCCGCCGACCAGCGCCGCCGCGCCCATCATGCTCCCCTTGAGGAAGTCTCGTCGAGCCAGCGGTCGGGTCCAGGGGCGCAGGTGCATGGGCGGCCGTGAGGTGGAAGGTCAGCGATCAGAAGGCGGAGGGCTCCGGCCCCGTCGCTAGCGATCGATTGCATGGCGCCGAGCGTCGGGGCATGCGGGTCAGGGGGTCTTTACGACCAGGATCAGCCCGGTCGACCAGGCCATCTTCGTGAGCGCCAGGTCGGCTCGCTCCTCGAGCGCCGCGACAAGTCCGCGCACCTTCTGATCGTGACCGGCCGGCCAGTTCGCCTGCGGCAGCATGTCGTCGATGACGTAGAAGCCGCCCGGCTTCACCCGCGCCAGCGCCAGGTCCAGGTGCGAGTACTTGCCCGGCCACGCGTCCGCGAACACCAGGTCGAAGCTTCCATCAGAGGCCTGCAGGTACTCGGCGCCATCGCCGTGGACGAACGTCACTCGCCCGTCGTTGCCGATATGGCGACGCGCGACATCCAGGACCGGCGCCTCCGTCTCTACCGTGACCAGGCGGGAGGCGGCGTCCATCCCGGCCAGAAGCCACGCCGTCGCGAGACCGGTCCCGGTGCCGAGCTCGAGAATGCGGCCACGCGGCTTCGACGCCGCCAGGGTCCGCAGCAGCGATCCGGTGGCGTAATCGGACGCCATACCGAACCCCAGCGCCCGCGTATCCTGCTCGATCCGCGGGACGGCGGGTGGAACGAAGCTGATCTCTCTGTCGTTCATCCGGCTGGCTGCTGCAATCGAGGACGGCTCGCCGTGCACCAGCGCCAACCGGTCAAGGTGACGACGTGCGCCGGTACACCAAGGCGACGGATTGCTCGTCGACCGTGAGCGTTCGGCCCGCGTACACCGCGAGGGTGACCTTACCGAGCCTGGAGGTCAGCTGGAGCGTGTTGCCGGTGCGGGTGTACGTGCCGCCTCCCGTCGAGGTCTGGGTGATCAGCTCCCCCAGGTTGTCCCTCGCACGTACCGTCGACTTCGTCTGATATTTCCGCTCGTCCTCGATCTTGATCGTCGCCGAAACCACTTCGACGGCGAAGAACGGCGTCGGCGGAGCTTTCCCGTTCACGGACACGAGTTCGTACGTACCCATCTCGTTCGACTCGGGGCCGAGCCCGTCTTTGCCGCACGCCGGAAGCGTGAGCAGGAGCGCGATGAGAGCGCGGGGGAGAAGCCTTTGCATGTACCTCCTCGTCGAAGGCTCGGGTCCGAGGATCCCCAGGGCCAGCCTGAGTGAGAAGCTCGGGACACGAGGTGCGGGTTAGCGTCTGTGGGAGAGGGCTTTTCCGCCGCTCAGTCGACCGATCGCGTTACGGCTCGCGAGAGCCGGCGGGCGAGCGGCAGCGGGCACGCCGTCGGCCAAAGTAGCCCCTGGCTCCGGTCGACTGCAAGCGAGATCACGGCGACCACTCAGGCGTTCTGCGTGAGACCAGTCGCCCAGCCGCGGCGGACCGCGCGAACCCGACGAGAACAGAGAGTATGCGATTGATCCGAGGAGGCCAAGGTGCGTGCGAAGCGAGCATCGCCATGATGCCGCGCCTGTTCTACGTGCTGCTGATCTGGGCGGCCGCTTCTGCGCCGGCTTGCTCGTCCCGGCGAGCGGCGGAGTCGCTCCTGCTGGGTGACCATTTCGAGCGCAGCGCCGACCTGGCCTATGGACCGGGGCCGCGCCAGCGTCTGGACGTGTACCGGCCGGAGGACGCAGACCGGCCGCGGCCGGTGGTGCTGTTCCTGTACGGCGGCCGCTGGCAGTCCGGCTCCCGGGCGGAATACCGGCTGATCGGCAACGCGCTCACCCGGCGCGGTATCGTCACGGTGATTCCCGATTACCGCCTGTACCCGGATACCATCTTTCCGGCGTGGGTGGAGGATGCGGCGCGCGCGGTGGCGTGGACGCGGGAGAACGTCGGCAGGTTCGGCGGGGACCCGGCCCAGATCTTCGTCGTGGGTCATTCAGCGGGGGCTCATACGGCCGCGCTGCTCGCCCTGGACGAGGAGTACCTTCAGCGCGTGGGAGCGGCCGGAGCCGTGCTGGGGTTCGTCAGCATCGCGGGCCCGGTGGACACGGCGTGGACGGACGAGGACGTGCAGGCGTTGATGGGGCCGCGCGCCGGATGGCCCGCTACCTACCCGGCGTCCCACGTGGATGGCACCGAGCCGCCGTTGCTACTGCTCCACGGGATGGGAGACGAAACGGTGTCTCCGAACAACTCCGTCGCGCTCGAGGCGCGGATCCGCGAGCGCGGCGGCTGCGCACGCGCGGTGCTGTACCCGAAGGTCGGCCACGTGGAGATCGCGGTCGCGCTCGCGCTCCCCTGGCTGAGAATCGCTCCGATCCTGGAGGAAGTCGTTGCCTTCACGAGGGAGCCACGCGCGCGCGGCTGCGAGGGTGGCGGCGCAGGTTCAGCGGGGCGTCGCGTCCGGACGGACGAGCGGTACGAACCGAACCGGTAGCGTTCTCTCCTCGACGATTCCCGCGACCGTCCTGGTCAGCACCCGCATCTCCTGTTCGCCGGCGCCCACGGGAATGATCATGCGCCCGTTCAGCGCGAGCTGGTCGACGAGTGCCTGAGGCACATGGTCCGGCGCCGCCGTGACGACGATGGCGTCGAAAGGCGCGTGCTCGGGCCATCCCGCGTACCCGTCGCCGGCGCGCGCCCGCACGTTCGTGTAACCCAGCTCGGTCAGCAGCCTCCCGGACTGCGCCGCAAGCTCGGGAACGATCTCGATCGTGTAGACCTCCCGCGCGAGCTCCGCCAGTACTGCGGCCTGGTAGCCGGACCCGGTGCCGATCTCGAGGACTTTCTCCCCCGGGGAGATCTGCGCCGCCTCGGTCATGTACCCGACGATGTACGGCTGCGAGATGGTCTGCTCGAACCCGATCGGCAGCGGATGGTCCCCGTAGGCGAATTGTTGATATGCGGGCGGGACGAACCGGTGGCGTGGCACCCTGCCGAGCGCCGCCAGCACGGCGCGGTCGGCGATCCCGCGGGCGCGCAGCTGTTCGTCGACCATCCGCGAGCGCTCGGCGACATATGGGTCGCGCGCCTCGCTCCGCGCCGCCGGCGCCTCCTGAGGTCGCTCGGGTGGCTGGCAGGCGGCGAGCGGGCCGAGCAGGAGCAGCACGGGCAGGTAGGTAAACCTCATGGATCTCCGGGGGCAGAACGTGTCACGCCTCAGGCTGAAAGGGGCGATCCGAGCCGCTCGTGGCCTCCCACGCCCAATACCCGATCCTCGCGGCGGAAGTTCGCGCAGCGGCAGTCCCACTGCGCGTTCTGCCCGTCCCTTCGGCCATCATTCCAAGGACGTGAATGCGCGGAGTTCCGGGCCGTGCTCCAGAGCCGCCGCCCCCGTGAGGTCTCGGGCCCTGAGCCCCCCTCCAGCACGTCCCGCTGATCGGGGGTGAGGAGGCAGCTACATCTTGTCCCAATCCCAGATCGCATACGTCACGTCCTGGTCGAACTTGTGCCCGCATTGCTTCAGCGTCAGCAGAATGCTGCCCCGGTGATGGCTCTCGTGCGCGATGAAGTACGAGAGGTGCGAGAGCCACCCCTTTTTGAAGCTCCGGCGCTTCGGCTCGCCGGCGCTCACCGCGAGCAGGAACTGACCGACGGCCTCGCAGGACGCGGACAGCGCCTCCCTTACCCGCTCCCGTTCCGGCGACTCCTTCGAGGCGAACACCTCGAGCCCCTGCGCCAGGTCTCTGGCGCGGTTCTGCAGGTGCCAGACCCGCACGTCGTGCAAGTGGGCGAACTGCCGCGCCACGTCCCGTCCACCGCGCCTGGAGAGCGTGGACCGGAGCCCCTCCTCGCTGATCCGGTCGAGCAGGAAGAGGTTGATGCGGTTGTTCGTCCGCCAGGCTTC
>JAHWJV010000268.1 GCA_019348265.1 Gemmatimonadota bacterium | reverse complement strand
AAGCCAGCCCCTTGCGGCTGCGAGCGCGGAACGTCGAGCGCTCGAGGACTCCCTACGCGCTCTTACTCCTCGGCCGCCGTGGGTTCCTGCTATCTGCAGTCCGCAGGAGACACTCGGCCATCTCTGGGAGGTGGGAGTGAGCAGCGAGAAGCGGAGGAGGCTATCGCCGGGAACGGAGAAGCACGAGGTGTTCGTCAACCATTCAGCACCCACAGAGATAGATATGAAGGACGTTCCCGGGGTGCAGCGCGGTGTGAATCTCACACTAACCGGGGGCGGGCCAATTTCGGCCAATACGCGGTGGGGCTACATTTCCCTGGATGCCGTCGGTTGTAATCTCGGAAACCCACCCCGCGCGGCCATTCTCAAGAACGGCGTTTTCGTGCCCGGGAGCCGTTACGACCCGGAATTGCAGCGGGCGATTGGTCCGATCATCGGAAACAGCTCGTACATTCTGGCGACGCCCGGGGCGGGAATTCTTGGAGGGAATACACCTCAAGGCACTCCTGCAAAGAAATAGTCCACCCCCGCGTGGGGGGAGGGAGGGTGTTGCAGCTGAATCCAGCGCTATGGTGACATCGGATTTCAAACCCTTGATAGACGCCGGTGTCGAGCACGAGCACGCCGGCCGTTGGGATGAAGCGTGCCACGTGTACAGCGAGGTGTTCGGCCGAGCCCGTCGAGCCGGTGACGTCCCAAACATCCTGGGTTCCGTTCTGAATACCGCACGGGTGTTTCGAAAGAGCCACCGCGACGAGGCGGGAGCGGAGCTCGCGGACCTAGCTTTCGAAATCGCTCAAGCATGCGGATTGCCTCGACAGGCAGCACGGGCCATGAACATGCTCGCGACGGTTCAGCATCAGCGGGAGGATTGGCCGGCCGCGGAACGCCTGTACTTTCAGGCGCTCGAGATCGCCAGAGATGGTGGCGACGATGAGCTGATCGCAGCCGTCTCGCAGAATCTCGGCGCTATATCGAACGCCGCAGGGAATCTCCGCGGCGCCCGAGCGCTGTATCTGGAGGCGATCGGGGCAGCCGTTCGGTGCGGGAGTGATCAGCTTGCCGCGACGATCTATAACAACCTCGGGATGGTCTGCACCGACCTCGAAGACTGGACGGACGCGGAAGTAAATTTCCTCCGCGGAGCCGAGATCGCCGAGCGGCTCGGGGATCTCAGCCTGCTCGCGCGGCTGATGACCCACCGCGCCGAACCTCTCCTCCGCACCGGCGAGTTCGCCGCGGCCGCCGAGTCGCTCGACCGTGGGTGCGAGGTGGCGGAGCGGTTGAACGACCCCCGCACTCTGGCGGACGTCCATCGCTACCGCGGGATGATGGCGCGGCTGCAGGGGCAGTATCCGGAAGCGAACCGTCACCTGGACCGGGCGCTGGCGACGGCAACCGCGACCGGGGTTGCCCTCTCCCGCGGCGAGGTCATGGAGGAGATCGCGCAGCTGCGCCGTGCGGAGGGGCGCCGGGGCCCGGCGATGCTGCTCCTGCGCGACGCGCTGCGAATCTTCGAGACGCTCGGGGCGGGGCGTGACGCCGAGAGAGTAAACGCGACAATACTCTCCTGGCAGGGTGCCGGGCAGCCCGGCACCGCGGCCGGGATCTAGAGCGCAGTCCGGCCGGTCGCGCGCGTTTTTCTGGCGCCACTCGCCTCGGTGCCGCATATTGAGGTTGGCCCTTCCCGGCCACTCCCCCGCCGGAAGAGCCGCCCGTGCTCCGCCCTTTACGCTTGCCGTTCGGGGTCTCCGATGGACTTGCAGCGAACCGCCCTCCGGATCTACCAGAGCGAAGACCCCGCCGCCGCGTTCCGTAATACCGTCGAGTCGCTGGGCGCGCAGCTGAAGGTGCTGTGCGCGATGCACGTGGACCTGAATGAGCGCTCCATCCTGCACCGCTGGCCCGAGCAGGTCGAGCTCACGCCGGACCTGGTGGACATGGCGCTGCACGTCATGCGTCCGGAGGTCTTCCCCATCGGCTCGGAGTTCCCCATCGACGCGGTGAATTTCCCGGAAGCCGACATGCTGCTCCTGCCGCTGCGCGCGGACCAGAAGCGCAACTCGTTGTGCGTGATGATGGCGCCGGAGGGCTCGTTCGGGGAGGATCTGCAGCCGTGGCAGCAGGTGATCGAGGCGCTGGAGCACGTACACCAGCGGCATCAGCGCGTCCAGCGGGCGGAGGCGGAGGCGAAGGAGCTGCGTCAGCGGGTCGAAGAGAGCGAGGCGCTGCACACACTCGGTCTCGCGGCCAACCGGACGCTGGACAAGGACGAGGTGCTCAGCCTGGTCGCGCGCTTCACGCGCACGCTGCTCGGCGCGCATTACGTGACGGTGAGCACGGCGCACGGAGACCGCATCTACACGGCGGCATCGGTGGGACTTCGCAACACCCAGAAGGCGCAGGACGACTACCACCTGGCGCGCACGGTGGTCGAGGCGGAGAAGCCGCTCACGGTGGGGGGTGCCGAAGCGAACCTGCGGGTCGAGAACTTCCCCTGCCACGCTGAGGAGGGGATGAAGGTGGGCCTGGGAATCCCGCTCTCCCTCTTCGGCGACACCTTCGGCGCGCTGGTGGTGGGGTACCGACGAGAATACTCGATCCTGCCGCGCGACGTCCGGCTCGGTCTCACGCTGGCCGGCCACGCCGCGGTAGCCATCGCCAACGCGCAGCTTCACGAAACGGTGGCCGATCGCTCCGCCGAGCTGGAGGCGGCCTACGCGGAGCTCAGCAGGCTCAGCGAGTCTAAGGAGCGGTTCTTCGCCTCGATCAACCACGAGCTGCGCAACCCGGTCGGCGCGATCATGGGCTACAACACCCTCCTGCTCGACGGCGTCGGCGGCGACATTCCCGAAAAGGCGGCGAAGTGGCTCCGGAAGTCCCAAGCGGCAGCCGAGAACCTGCTCGCGCTGGTGAACGACATCCTGGACCTCTCCAAGGTCGCCGCCGGGAAGATGGACCTGGCGATGGAGGAGATCACGGTGGAGCAGCTTCTCGACCGGGTGACCGGCATCATCGGGCCGCTGGCGGACCAGAAGGAAGTGAATCTGGTCGTGGAGATCGCCGAGGGCCTGCCGACGCTGCGCACCGATCCACTGCGAGTGCAGCAAATCCTGGTGAACCTTCTGTCGAACGCGGTGAAGTTCACCCGCGGCGAGGTGCGGCTCGCGGCCACTGCCTCCGCCACGGGCGACCAGCCGTCGGTCGAGCTCGCCGTGAGCGATACCGGGGCGGGCATTCCGCCCGAGGACCTGGGCCGGATCTTCGAAGAGTACGAGCAGATCAAGGGCACCAAGGGTGGTACCGGGCTCGGGTTGCCCATCTCGCGCCGGCTGGCGGGACTGCTCGGCGGCGATCTCAGCGCCGAAAGCGAGGTCGGGGTAGGGTCCAGGTTCATGCTTCGGCTTCCCCTCAGTGCCGCGGCTCCCGAGCCGGCGGTTCACGGCGGCACGCCCGAGACGGCGGGCGCGACGGGTCAGTAGCACTCTCATCCCCGAGGAGAAAACCATGCAGATGCGGCACGGGTGGGCTGGTCTCGTTGGCGTACTCGCGGCCTTTTTCGCGGCCGGGTGCAATCCGATGAGGGGCAATCCGGGAGACAGCACCTTCAAGGAAGACACTCTCGCACGCATGACACCGCTCAACTGCACCCCGCCGGCGGCGGCGCTCCGTGGCCCGGTCACGGTCGAACTTCCCGAAAACAACGGTCGGGCGATCCGCTTCGAGGGGAACGGCCGTAACCATGTACTCACGGTCTGGGGTAGCCGCTCGTCCGCGCGGAGGCTCGTGCTGAGCGAGATGGAGGGCAACACGAGCGGGGTGAACGTCCAGATCACGCCCGCGCCGGACGCTGCTACGCCGTGGGGCGTTCTCACCCTGGACGCCAGGGGCTGTGACACCAGCAGGCCCCCCCGCATCGTCAAGCGGCACGACGACGGCACACTCACCGTCCCCGACGGCGGGTACGACCCGGTTTCCGAGTCCGCCTTCGCCGTGCTCCGCGGGAACAGCGGCTACATGCTCTCAGCACCAGATTAGCCGGGGAAAGGAGTACCATGCATCCGGAGCTCGGAAGGATCCTCGACGAGGGCTCGCTCCATGAGCGCGCGGGCCGCTGGGAGGAGGCGTATGGCTGTTACAACGACGCCATTCGAGTATCCGTCCGCCGAGGCGAGATCGAGCCGATGCTCCGTGCCACGCGGGCGACGGCCCGCGTGCTCCGCCAGACGGGTCGGTGCGAAGCCGCGGAAGAGGTAGCGGAGACCGCGCTGCAGGTAGCGGATCTGACCGGGCTAACGCGAGAGATCGCCCGGTCGTTGAACCTGCTCGGCACGATCCAGCACCAGCTGGGCGAGTGGCCGGCCGCGCAGGAGTGCTACGAGCGTGCGCTGGAGTCGGCGCGCGACCAGGGCGATGACGAGCTGATCGGTGCCATCTGCGCCAATCTCGGCGCGCTCTCCAACGCCCTGGGCAACCTGCGCGAGGCGAGGACACTGTACCTCGAGGGGATCAGCGCCTGCGTGCGTGCCGGGAGCGACCTCACGGCCGGGAACGCGTACAACAACCTGGGAATGGTCTGTGTCGACCTGGAAGAGTGGTCCGAAGCGGAGCTCCACTTCCTACGGGGGGTGGAGATCGCGAAGCGGATCGGCGATCGGGCGATGCTCGCCGGGATGCTGAGCAACCGCGCGGAGCCGCTCATCCGCACGGGCGACTTCGATGCGGCGCGGACCTCGCTCGATTGGGCGGAGCCGATCGCCACCGAGCTTGGCGACGCCGGGACGCTGACCCACATCGCGCTTTACCGCGGCATGATCGCGCGGCTCGAGGGCAGATACGAAGAAGCGCAGCGGCTGCTCGATACCGCGCTGACCCTCGCGACTGATGGCGGGCGCGAGCTGGAGCGCGCCGAAGCGCTCGAGCAGATCGCCCATCTGCGCAATGTCCAGCACCGTCCCGGCGCCGCCCGCGTCCTGCTGCGCGACGCGCTACGCATCTTCGAGACCCTCGGAGCCGAGCGCGACTGCTCGCGGGTGAACGCGGCGCGACGCGAGTGGGAGCGGGGCTCCCCCCGTCCGAGGCCCGAGCCGAGTTGATCCGTGGCGGGGTCCGCCGCGTGCGATTAGAATACCTCCCACCGACGACCGGAGCCACTCCGGGAATCGCAGCCTTGCTGGTCCGCTGAGCTCGAACCGCACCGTCCCGGTTTAGGGAGCGTCCCGTGACGCTTTACGTACGGCGA
>JAHWJV010000267.1 GCA_019348265.1 Gemmatimonadota bacterium | reverse complement strand
GACACCCCGACGGACCCGACGCCCTCCACGCCGGTGACTCCGACCGAGCCGACCGCGCCTGCAATCCAGCGGGAGATGCGCGGGTTGTGGGTGGCGACGGTGGCAAACATCGATTGGCCGACCCGAACCACGCTGACGGCCGACCAGCAGCGCGCCGAGCTGGTGGACATCATGACGCGGGCGGCCGCGACCGGCATCAATACGATCGTCCTTCAGGTTCGGCCGGCGGCGGATGCCCTGTACTCCTCGACGCTGGAGCCCTGGGGGGCGATGCTGACGGGTACCCAGGGGAGCGACCCGGGGTACGATCCACTCGCCTTCGCGATCGAGGAGGCGCACGCCCGCGGCATGGAGCTCCACGCCTGGATCAATCCCTTTCGAGCGGGGAACACGGCGGACACCGCGCGGCTCTCCCGGTCGCACCTGTTCCATACGCGGCGAGATCTGATCCGGGTGTACGGCTCCAGCCTCTGGATGGATCCGGGCGAGCCGGACGTCCACGAACATTCACTGCGGGTGGTGGCCGACATCGTCCGCCGCTACGACATCGATGCGATCCACGCGGACGACTACTTTTACCCCTACGTGCAGAAGGACGCCTCGGGACGACCGATCCCGTTCCCGGACGACGGGACGCACACCCGGTACGGAGGTGGGCTCGCGCGCGCGGACTGGCGGCGGGCGAACGTGGACCGCTTCGTGGAGCGGATGTACCGGGAGGTCCACGCCATCAAGCCGACGCTGAAGGTGGGCATCTCGCCGTTCGGGATCTGGCGCCCCGGCAATCCGCCGAGCGTGCAGGGGCTCGATGCGTATGCGTCCATCTACGCCGACTCACGAAAGTGGCTGCAGCAGGGATGGATCGACTATCTGGCGCCTCAGCTCTACTGGGCCATAAGCGCCCCGCAGCAGAGCTACCCCGCACTGCTGGACTGGTGGATCGAGCAGAACACGCAGAAGCGGCACGTGTGGCCGGGGCTCGCCGTCTACAGGGTCAACAACGGCACGTCCGGAGCCTTCACGACACAGGAGATCCCGGACCAGATTCGCCTGACGCGAACCCGGCCGGGGGGTAGCGGCCATATCCTCTACAACACCAGCTGGACGCTCAGGCGGAATCAGGGCGCGATCGCTACCGCACTGGCCGGTGACCTGTACCGCGAGGCCGCACTCGTTCCGGCATCGTCCTGGCTCGACTCGATGCCGCCCCGGCCGCCGTCCGTCACGCTCGACGACGGGACGTTACGGATCACACCGGCCGCTGGGGAAGCCCCGAGATGGTGGGTCGTGCGCCAGCGCTCCGCGGCCACATGGAAGGCTATCGTGCTGTTCGGGGACAGAAGAACCCACCCGGTCGACGCGGGCGTCGACCGGGTGCTCGTGCAGGCCGTGGATCAGGCCGGGAATCTCAGCGGGAGCGCCGAAGCAAAGTGGTGATCCGGCAAGCCGGGGCGGTAGCTTCAGGCGATCTGACCGTACATGATGGCCTTCTTGACCTCCCCGATCGCCTGCGTGATGCGAATGTCGCGGGGGCAGGCCTCGGTGCAGTTGAAGACGGTGCGGCAGCGCCAAACGCCTTCGCGGCCGTTGAGCCGCTCGAGCCGCGGGGCAGCGGCGTCGTCACGCGAGTCGAAGACGAAGCGGTGCGCGTTCACGATGGTCGCCGGGCCGACGAACTCCTCGTTGGCCCAGAAAGACGGGCACGAGGTGGTGCAGGCCGCGCAGAGGATGCATTTCGTGGTGTCGTCGAAGCGCTCGCGCTCCTCGATCGACTGAAGCCGCTCCCGCTCTGGCGGGCGCGAGTCGTTGACGAAGTAGGGGAGCACGGAGCGGTACTGCGCGAAGAAAGACTCCATGTCCACCACCAGATCTTTGATGATCCGGAAGCCCATCAGCGGCTCGATCACGACCTCGGCCCCGACGTCCCGCATGAGCACCTTGCAGGCGAGCCGGTTGACGCCGTTGATGCGCATCGCGTCGGAGCCGCAGACGCCATGGGCACAGGAGCGGCGGTAGGTCACGGACCCGTCCTGGTACCACTTGATGGCGTTCAGCGCGTCGAGCACGCGGTCCGTCGGCTCGACCGAGACGGTGTAGTCGCGGTAGGCCGGCTGCTTGTCCGTGTCGGGGTTGTAGCGCAGCACGCGAATGCGGACCTTGCTGCGACCCGCTTCGGTGGGCTTCCTTCGGGACTCCGCCATCAGTACACCCTCTCCTTCGGCTGAAACTTCGTGATCGTCACCGGCTTGTAGCGGAGCTCGATCTCACCCCGGGCGTCGCGATAGGCCAGCGTATGCTTCAGCCACTCGGCGTCGTTGCGCGTCAGGTAGTCCTCGCGCATGTGGCCGCCGCGGCTCTCCGTGCGGTTGATCGCGCTCTCGGTGGTGACCTGGGCCAGATCCAGAAGGTTGCCGAGCTCCCACGCCTCCATCAGGTCCGTGTTGAAGCGCGTGCCCTTGTCCATCACGACCACCTTCGCGTAGCGCTCCTGGAGCTCGCGGATCTTGACGCGCGCACGCTCCATCCCCTTCCCCTCCCTGAAGATCCCGACCTCGTCCTGCATGACGTCCTGGAGCTCTTCCCGCAGGCGGGCGGCAGGCTCCCCGTCCGTGGTCGCGAGCAGCGCTGCAAAGGTCGCCTCGATGTCCGCGGTCGGGTTCTCCGGGAGCGGCCCGATCTCCGCCTCCAGGCAGTAGCGAGCCATGTCGAGGCCCGCGCGCCGTCCAAACACCACCAGGTCGAGCAGGGAGTTCGTGCCGAGCCGGTTCGCGCCGTGCACGGACACGCAGGCCGTTTCGCCAGCCGCGTAGAGCCCCTCGAGGACGGTATTCGAGGCGTCGGTGATGACGCGCCCGTTCATGTCGGTCGGGATGCCGCCCATCGCGTAGTGCGCCGTCGGCTGGATCGGCATCGGGTCCTTCACCGGATCGACGCCGAGATAGGTGCGGCAGAAGTCGGCGATGTCCGGGAGCTTGTTCTCGATGACGTCCTTGCCGAGGTGCGTCGCGTCGAGATACACGTACTTCTTCCCGTTGATCCCACGCCCCTCGCGGATCTCCTGGTTGATCGCGCGGGCCACGACGTCTCTGGACGCGAGGTCCTTCATGGTCGGCGCGTAGCGCTCCATGAACCGCTCCCCCAGGTCGTTCCGCAGGACGCCGCCCTCACCACGCACCCCCTCCGTGATCAGGATGCCGAGCTTGTAGATCCCCGTCGGGTGGAACTGGTAGAACTCCATGTCCTCCAGCGGGATGCCGCGCCGGAAGGCGATCGCCGGCCCGTCGCCGGTGTTGGCGAAGGCGTTGGAGGTGATGGACCAGACGCGGCCGAATCCGCCCGTCGAGAAGAGGACGGCCTTGGCGTTGAAGACATGCAGGTCGCCGGTGGAGACCTCGTACGCGACGACGCCGACGCAGCGGCCCTGGTTGATCAGGACGTCGACCACCTGGTACTCGTCGAAGAACTCCACACCGTTCTTGATGGAGTTCTGATAGAGCGTCTGGAGGATCATGTGGCCGGTGCGGTCGGCCGCGTAGCAGGAGCGGCGCACCGGGCCCTGTCCGAAGTGGTGCGTGTGCCCGCCGAAGGGGCGCTGCGCGATCTTTCCGTCCGGGGTACGCGAGAAGGGGAGCCCCATGTGCTCGAGCTCGATTATGACGTCCACCGCCTCCTCGCACATCACCTCGATCGCGTCCTGGTCGCCCAGGTAGTCCGAGCCCTTTACCGTATCGAACGCGTGCCACTCGGGGTGATCTTCCTCCAGGTTCGCCAGCGCGGCGCAGATGCCTCCCTGTGCCGCCCCGGTGTGCGAGCGGGTCGGGTAGAGCTTGGAGATGACGGCGGTCTTGATGCTCGGGTCGCGCGACAGGTAGATGGCGGACATCAGCCCGGCCCCGCCCCCGCCCACCACGAGGGCATCGTACGTGTGGGTATGGATCATCGGTTCGTCAGGATCGATGGGTCGAAGGTCAGCAGCGCGAAGATCCCGAAGATGAGCGATCCGATGACGATCGTGTACACCACCCCTTTCACGGCGAGCTGCAGGCCGGGCTTGCGGACGTAGTCCTCGATCGAGTAGCGCGCGCCGTTCAGCCCGTGGAGCATCGCGAAGGTGAGGAGCGCGATGTTGAGCAGCCGGTAGAGCGGGTTGGCCCAGCGGTCGATCACCAGCTCCGAGTCGAGGTGTTCCACCCCCACGACCAGATTCCACCAGACCAGGTGGTAGACCGAGAGGAAGATCAGGATCACGCCCGACACGCGCATGAAGACCCACGACCACACCTCGAAGTTGCTGCGGCCTCCGCGCGGGACGTCGTACCCGCCGCCGGGGCGTGCTTCGCCGCGCCCGGCGGTGCTCTCCTCCGTGCTCATAGCGCCTCCGCCTCGGCGCTGCCCTCGAGCACGCATGCCGGCGCGGTGGTGGCGCTGCGGCAGCGCTCGAGGTGCCGCCCGGTCCCCGGCTCGTCTGCCCAGCCGAAGAGCGGCGCGACCATCATCCAGGTGACCGGGATCATCGCGATCACCACTACCGCGGTCGCTGCCCAGACGAGCTGCCGCTGCCGCCGCATCACCGCCGGCCAGAAGTCCTGTACGACGATCCTGAGGCCATTCGCCGCGTGGAAGAGGACCGAGAAGAAGATCAGCAGCTCCGCGATCCGGAAGAACGGGTTCTTGTACAGGAGCAGCGCCTCGTCATAAAATTCCGGGCTGATCACGATCAGCCCGGTCTCGATGACGTGGATGATCAGGAAGAGGAGCACCCCGAGCCCGGTGGCGCGGTGGAGCATCCACGTCCACATCCCTTCCCGCCCCTTGTAGCGGAGCGCGGTGCCGAGCGATCGCGAGCGGTATTCCTTCGCCATGACACACTCCGTGGGAACGACCTTCGTAAGAACGAGGCTTCGCAAGAAGACGACAGGAACTCGAAGGGCCGGAGCGTTTCGAGGAACGCTCCGGCCCGAACGACTACTGCAGGGCGCGCATCGGCTCGAGGACGGCTTCCGCGGACTTCTGCAGCGCGGCCTTTTCATCGGTGGTGAGGTCGACCTCGATGATCTCCTCCAGCCCACCGCGACCCAGCTTGCAGGGAACGCCGAGGAACAGGTCGCGCATCCCGTACTCTCCCTGCAGCCACGCGGCGCAGGGAAGGATGCGCTTCTTGTCCTTCACGATAGCCTCCGCCATCTGCACCGCCGCCGACGACGGCGCGTAGTAGGCGGACCCGGTCTTGAGCAGGCCGACGATCTCGGCTCCGCCGGTGCGCGTCCGCTGTA
>JAHWJV010000266.1 GCA_019348265.1 Gemmatimonadota bacterium | reverse complement strand
GCCTTAAGCTGCTGGAGGCTCTGATCGCGCAGGCCCACCCGGGCGGCGGCTTTCGCGAGTTCAAGGGGCCTCTGCTTCGGGCCAATCCGCAGATGCACATGCTGGAAGCCGCGCTCCACTGGGCCGCAGGCGATCCAGATCTTCGTTGGCTGGAGCTGGCTCGAGACCTGGCGCGGCTCGGCGCCGAGGTGGGAACGGACCTGCTCGTTTATCGAAACGGTGCGCTCGCGAACGCCGCCGCGCCGGAGGTGCTCGCCCTCGGGCTCTTCGACAGTTGGCTCCCACCCCAGGTCTACCTGACCTTTCGCGGAGGGGAGGAACTCGAAGACTGGGAGATCCGGCGACTCGGGCCGAACGACTACGTGGTCGGCTATCGCCGCTTCAACGAGACTTCCGTCTTCGCCGCGCCGGTCCCCCTCGCCGAAGGCGAGATCAGGCGCCGCGAGACGGAATTCCGCGATATCGCGCTGCTGATGATGCTCCTCGGCGGCGGACTGTCGGTGGTCCTCTCGCTTGTCGTGGGCAGCGCGCTGACTCGCCCCATCGAGCAGCTCAGTCGCGCGGCAGCGGCGATCGGCGGCGGAAACCTGGCCGTGCAGCTCACCGAGGAGCGCCACGACGAGTTCGGCACCGTGTACCGCTCGTTCAACCGCATGGCCCGCCGGCTCGGCCGCGCGCGCACCGCGCTCGAGCAGGAGACCCGACGTACGGAGACGATCGTCGCCGAGGCGGCGACCGGCGTTCTCGCGCTCGACGGCGACGGGCGGCTGGAGCTCGTCAACCCTCGCGCGGCCGAAATTCTCGGCACCAACCTCGATTCCGATGCGACACTCCCGCGCTCGAACGCGCTGCTCGCCGCGGTGGCCGACGCGGTCCGCGAGTTCCGCGCGTCGAACGAAGCGGAGGCCGGACGGGAGATCCAGATGGACGGCCGGATCGTACGACTCAGGCTCCGCCGCCTCACCCCTTCCGGTACCGTGGTCGCCCTGGAGGACGTGACCGCCGAGATCAGAACCACGCGCGTCCTCGCCTGGGGCGAGATGGCGCGGCAGGTGGCACATGAGATCAAGAACCCGCTCACGCCGATCAAGCTCGCGGTGCAACACCTCCGGCGGGCCTATCTCGACGGTCGGGCGGACTACCGGGAGATCCTGGACCGGAACGTGGACGCGATCCTGGAGGAGATCGATCGGCTGAGCGAGATCGCACGCGCCTTCTCGCGCTTCGGCACTCCGCCCGCCGCCGCGTCCGAGCTGGAGAGCGTCGATGTCGCCCGTGCGGTCCAAGACACGCTCGCCCTGTATCGCGGCGGTGGCGAAGGCATTCGCTTCAGCTCCCACATCGACGGGCTCGACGGCGTGCGAGCCGTTGGCCGGATGGGTGAGCTGAAGGAGGTGCTGGTGAACCTCCTCGAGAACGCGCGGGACGCGGTCGATAGCGGAGGTGAGATCCGGGTGGAGGTCTCCACCGCTGAGCCCGGCTGGGTCGACATCACCGTCGCCGACACGGGTGAAGGAATTCCGTCGGATCTGCTCCCGCGAATCTTCGAGCCGCACTTCTCGACTCGCACCAGCGGCACCGGGCTGGGGCTCGCCATCGTCCGCCGTCTCGTCGAATCGTGGGGCGGGGAGGCCACCGCGGAATCCGAGAGCGGCGTGGGTACACGCGTCCGCATCCGCCTGAAGAAAGACGGTGAGGGCGACAGCGTCGGAACGTGATTTGCGTTCCAGGCTAAGGTGAATCGGTCGGCGGCTTTACACGCGATATGGAGGGATGATGACGAATCTCAAAAAGGGCGTTCAACAGGGGTCCGGGCGCGGCGCGGGAATCACTCACCCGAACAGCGGCGACAGCGAAGACGACCGCGGCGCGGAGTTCGGGACGTCGGAGCGCGGGACGCGCGGGTCGAACCGCGATGCGGACGCGAGCGGAACGTCGGCGAACCAGGGTCATGGTCACACGCGAGAAGAGACGGATCGCTCTTCCGGCTCCTGAAGACCCGCGCTGAGCGTCGCGTTCGCCCACGGGAACCCCACAAAACAAGGTAGGAATTGACCGGGCCGGCTCCTCCACGGGGTCGGCCCGGCTCCTCATCGCTGAGCGCGCCTCCTGGTTGACAGAGTCACGCTCGCCGGGTATGCTGTTGATGGATTTTTAGACTAATTGAAAACATTCATTTGGGAGATTGCAATCTTGGCGTTCCGCCAACCTCGAGGGTTGCTGGCCATCTGCGCGATCGGATGGCTGATCGCGGCTGGCGGGTGTGCTCCGCCCGAGGAGGCGGTGGGGGACGATCGCCTGCAGGTCGTCACCACGGTCGGTATGATTCGCGACGCAGTGGTAAACGTGGGAGGCGAGCACGTCAGCGTCGCGGGGTTGATGGGCCCGGGTGTGGATCCGCACCTGTACAAAGCGCGAGAGGGGGACGTCCGGCGGCTTTTCCGCGCCGACGTGATCTTCTACGCCGGGTTGCACCTGGAAGCCAAGATGGCGGAGGTGCTGGGGGAGATGGGTTCGCGAACCCGGACCGTCGCAGTAGTGGCGGCCGTGCCCGAGGAGCACCTGCTCGCGCCGCCTGAGTTCCAGGGGGCTTTCGACCCGCACCTCTGGTTCGACGTCGAACTGTGGGCGAAAATCATCGAGCCCATCCGCGGCACCCTCGCAGAGCTGGACCCGGCGCATGCGGAGGACTATCGCCGGAACGCGGAAGCTTATCGCGCGGAGCTGATCGCACTCGACGAGTACGTGCACAGCCAGGCGGAGCGCGTGCCGCGGGATCGTCGCGTCCTGATCACCGCGCACGACGCTTTCAACTATTTCGGTCGGGCATACGGCTTCGAGGTGAGGGGGCTGCAGGGGATAAGCACGGTGTCAGAGGCGGGGACGGGGGACGTGCAGGGGCTGGCGGACTTCATCGCGGAGCGGCGCATTCCGGCCATCTTCGTCGAATCGTCCATTCCGCAGCGAAACGTGGAGGCGGTGCGGGAGGCCGTACGCGCGCGCGGGTGGGAAGTCCGCATTGGAGGCGAGCTATTTTCCGACGCCATGGGAAACCCGGGAAGTCCCGAGGGGACTTACGTGGGGATGCTGCGTCACAACATCGACACCATCGTGGGCTCGCTTCTGGGCGAGACCTCTGAATAACGAGAGCCGCATGCCGCCCGAGCCGACCTTCGCGATCGAGGTCAATGACCTCACCGTCGCCTACCGCGACAAGCCCGTGCTGTGGGATATCGACCTGGAGGTCCCTGCGGGGAATCTGCTGGCGATCGTCGGGCCCAACGGAGCCGGCAAGTCCACCCTGATCAAGGCGATCCTGGGGCTGGTGCGTCCCGCCGCAGGGCAGGTGGTGGTGCACGGCCGGCCGTATTCCGAGCAGAGGCGTCTGGTCGCGTACGTGCCTCAGCGAGGCAGTGTGGACTGGGACTTCCCGACCAGCGTGCTGGACGTGGTGATGATGGGATCCTACCGCGCGATCGGCTGGTTCAGGCGCCCGGGGAAGCGGGAGCGGCAGCGTGCCTTCGACGCGCTCGCACAGGTGGGAATGCAGGATTATGCGGAGCGGCAGATCTCTCAGCTTTCCGGGGGGCAGCAGCAGCGTGTCTTCCTCGCCCGCGCCCTGGTTCAGAACGCGACCCTTTACCTGATGGACGAGCCGTTCCAGGGCGTCGACGCGAAGACGGAGCGGGCGATCGTTGGCGTGCTTCGAGAGCTGCGCGCGGCCGGGAAGACCGTCGTCGTGGTTCATCACGATCTGGAGACCGTGCCGGAGTATTTCGACTGGGTCTTCCTGCTGAACGTCCGGCGGATCGCCGTCGGGCCGGTGGCGGAGGTCTTCACGGACGAGAACCTCCGCGTCACGTACGGCGGTCGGATGCCGCTCCTGCAGCGGCAGGGCGGAACGGTCGCCCCGGCGCCCGCGCAGGCTGAATGGGACCCGGCCATCTGACATGCAGATCGTCGATCTCCTCAGCGACTACACGCTCCGCACGGTGGCGGCGGGAGCCGCGACGCTGGGTCTGGCGAGCGGATCCCTCGGCTCGTTCGCCGTGCTCCGCAGGCAGAGCCTGCTCGGCGACGCGATCAGCCATGCCGCGCTCCCGGGCATTGCGCTGGCATTCTTGCTCACCGGCAGCAAGGCGCCGCTCGTCCTGATCATCGGTGCGGCGCTCTCCGGATGGATCGGCGCGCTGATCGTGATGCGGGTGGTCGGCACGACGCGCGTCAAGGAGGATGCGGCGCTGGGGATCGTGCTGTCGGTGTTCTTCGGGATCGGGCTCGTGCTGCTCACCTCCATCCAGAAGCGCCCCGACGCGAGTCAGGCGGGGCTCGACCGCTTTTTATTCGGGCAGGCGGCGACGCTGCTGCAGCGGGACGTGGTCCTGATCGCCTCGCTGGGCGCCGCCGCGTTGCTGGTGGCGGGGCTGTTCTGGAAGGAGTTCAAGCTGCTGACGTTCGACCGCGACTTCGGCGCGTCGCTCGGGCTGGCGATGCGAGCGCTGGACGCGCTGCTCACCTCCGTCCTGGTCATCGCGATCGTGATCGGGCTGCAGACCGTCGGAGTGGTGCTGATGGCCGCGATGGTGGTCGCGCCGGCCGCCGCGGCGCGCCAGTGGACGGACCGGCTCGGCGTGATGGTTCTGCTCGCGGGCCTCTTCGGCGCGCTCGCCGGGGCGACCGGCGCCGTCGTCAGCTCCCTCGGGCAACGCATCCCGACCGGCCCCACCATCGTCCTGTGCCTGACGGTCGTCGTTCTCGGCTCACTGGCGCTGGCTCCCAATCGAGGCATGGTGTGGAGCTGGCTGCGCGAGCGCCGCAATCGCCGGCTCCTGCACACGGCGGTGGTGCTCGAAGAGCTGCACGATCTGGCGCTACGCCACCCGGGCCAGGAGCACGGTCATAGCATGGCGGTGCTGGAGGCGGGCCACGCCGGAGCGCATCACGAGCTGGAGGCGCTGGAGTCTCGCGGATGGGCACGTCGCTCCTCCGACGGGCTATGGTCGATCACCGTCGCCGGGATCGCGGAGGCGCAGCGACGCCGCGACCCGTCCGACGGCGACGAAAAGGACTAGCATGCATCCGGAGCAGGAGATTCAGTGGATCGCGGCGGTAACGGCCGCCGCCTGCGCGCTGCCGGGCGTCTTCCTCGTCCTGCGGCGCATGGCGCTCATGAGCGACGCGATCAGCCACGCGATCCTCCTTGGAATCGTGCTGGCGTTCTTCGTCACGGAGAACATCGCATCGCCGCTCTTGATCGCCGCTGCCGCGGCGACCGGGGTGCTCACCGTGTCGCTGGTGGAGGGACTGGG
>JAHWJV010000265.1 GCA_019348265.1 Gemmatimonadota bacterium | reverse complement strand
CACAGGCAGCGGGGCTGACACCGACGGGTTTCGTGGCGGCCGCCGGGCTGACCCTGGCCGGGGCGAGCGTGCCGCCGGCGAGTTCGGGGGAGCGGCAGCTGCTGGCCGAGCTGCTGCAGCTGCGCACCGCGCTCGGGCGGTACGCGGTGAACCTGAACCAGGCGGTGAGCGTGCTGCACCAGGGCGAGGGCGCGCCGGTGTGGCTCCTGAGCGCCGTCGCTGGCTGCGTACGTGCCACCGAGCGGGTCGATGCGCTCACGGTGCAGCTGTCTCGTCGCCTCGCCTGACGGCCGCGACATCGACGGCGAGAGGAGGCGGCGGTGATCGGGAAGGTCTGCCGGCGCGGGACCGACGTCCGGCGGCTGCTCGGCTACCTGCGACCGTACCGTGCGCGGGTGGCGCTCGCCATCTCGCTGCTGCTCTGCGGTGCGGCGCTCGAGATGGTCGGCCCCTGGCTAACGCAGATCGCCATCGACCGGGCCCTGCCGGAGGGTGATTACAAGCTGCTCTGGGTGCTCGTCGGAACGTATCTGGCGGCCCTGGTGGCGAGCTTCGCTTTAGACTATGCGCAGGGGCTGCTCACCACATGGCTCGGCCAGCGGGTGATGTACGACCTGCGCGTCGAGCTCTTCACCCACTTGCAGACGCTGTCGCTGCGCTACTTCGACCGGAACCCGGTCGGCCGACTGATGACCCGCGTCACAGGCGACGTCGAGGTGCTCAACGAGCTGTTCAGCTCCGGCGCCGTGACCGTGTTCGGCGACCTGTTCACGCTGTTCTTCATCCTCGCGGCGATGCTGGCCATGGATTGGCGGCTCTCGCTCGTCACGTTCTCCGTGCTCCCGTTCGTATTCCTCGCCGCGTTCGTGTTCCGGAGCCTGGTGCGGAACGCCTACCGGGAGATCCGCGTTCGAGTGGCGCGGATCAATGCGTTCCTCCAGGAGCGAATCACCGGAATGCGAGTCATCCACCTCTTCGGCCGGGAGGCGGACACCGGGCTCCGCTTCGAGCGGGTCAATCGAGACCACCTCGACATGCAGCTCCGCTCGATAACCTACTACGCCGCGTTTTTCCCGGTCATCGAGGTGTTGACCGCCGTGTCTCTCGCGCTGATCCTCTGGTACGGCGGCGGCGAGGCAACGCAGGGCACCGTGACGGTCGGCGTGATCGCGGCGTTCCTCCAGTACGCGCGGCGGTTCTTCCGCCCGATTCAGGACCTCTCCGAGAAATACAACCTCCTTCAGGGCGCCATGGCGTCGTCGGAGCGGATCTTCGGGCTGCTCGACACCCGCCCCGAGATCGAGGACGATCCGCACCCGCTGCATCTCCCTGCCGACGGCAGAGGCGAGATCGAGTTCCGGGGGGTGTGGTTTCGATACGCCGCCCCCCACGCCGCCGCCCCGGTCGTCAGTCGTCAGTCTTCAGTCTCCAGTCCTGAAACAGCCGGACCGGCCACTGGCGACTGGCGACCGGAGACCGGGGCCGGGGGTGGAGGCGGGGAATGGGTCCTCCGCGGTGTGAGCTTCCGCGCGGCGCCCGGCGAGCGCGTGGCGATCGTGGGCGCGACCGGCGCGGGAAAGTCCACGATCATCAACCTGCTGATGCGGTTCTATGAGCCGCAGGCCGGGGAGATCCTCTTCGACGGGATTCCGATCCGACGCGTCCCGCTGGCCGAGCTTCGCGCGCGGATCGGACTCGTGCTCCAGGACGTCTTCCTGTTCAGTGAGGACGCGCGCTTCAACCTCTCGCTCGGCCGGCCGGACATCGACGAGACCCGGATCCGGCGCGCCGCCGAACGGATCGGAGCCGACCCGTTCATCCGCCGCCTACCGGGCGGCTACGACCAGCCGCTCGGGGAGCGCGGGCTCTCGCTCTCCGTCGGGGAGCGCCAGCTCGTGTCCTTCGCGCGGGCGCTGGCGTTCGACCCGATGGTGCTGGTGCTCGACGAAGCGACCAGCTCCGTCGACGCCGAGCTGGAGGCGCAGATCGACCGCGCGCTCTCCGAGCTGATGAGCGGCCGCACCTCGCTCGTCATCGCGCACCGGCTATCCACCGTCGTGCACGCCGACCAGATCCTGGTGCTCCACCACGGCGAAGTGCGGGAGCGGGGCACCCACGCCGAGCTGCTGAAGCTCGGCGGATTGTACAGTCAGCTGTACGAGCTGCAGTTCATTCGCGCCGCGTAGTGCTGCGACTTGCAAGGGGTTATATGGCTTGCTTCTTGCCCGAACCAGCGCTGCGCCGGTCGCGCGCCGAGCTCTCGAATACAGGGGGCTTTCCCCGGGAGAACATCTGTGGACAAAGACGAAACCATCCTGGTCGTGGATGACAACCACGACAACGTCGAGATCTTGCAAACCTTCCTGGAATCGCGCGGCTATCGTGTAGCCGCAGCGACCGATGGGAAGGCCGCGCTCGCCAAGCTCGACGAGGTGCACCCGGCGCTGGTTCTTCTCGATGTGATGATGCCCGGGATGGACGGATGGCAGGTGTGCAGGACCATCAAGAACCACCCCGACTTCTCCACCGTTCGCGTCGTGATGGTGACGGCCAAGGGCGGCTTCGAGGACAAGTTCGAAGGGATGCGCTCGGGCGCCGACGATTACGTCGTAAAACCGGTCGACCTCAACGAGCTTGCCGAAAAAGTCAGGCGGAATCTCGAGGCGAGGCTGAAAGCGTGAAGATCCTCGCGCGCGTGCAGGACGCGGGACTCCTCGAAGAAGTGACGGCAGCGGCAAACGACCTGGGTGCCGAGCTGATCGTGATCGGCGGCGGTCCCAATGGGAACGATCAGCAGCTGTTCGACGCCCTCCGTACTCACCCGGGGCTCCTGTTCGTGGAGGCGGTCGTGGGGGGCAATCTTCCGCGCATGCGAGCGGAGACGCGCGCCCGCGGGATCGGGCTCGTCGCCGCGTGCGGTAGCCAGCGCGAGATCCAGCGCGTCCTGGAGGTCGGGGTGGACGAGTGGATCCTGCTTCCGAGCTCCGTCTCCGAGCTCGCTAGCCGCTTCCAGGCCGCGATGCGCCGCCGCCGCGAGGGCGACCACCCCGACGCCACCTCGCGCGCCGCCGAGCACCTCCGCTACGAAGAGCTTCTCTACGACCGCTTCACCGGCTTTCCCACCCTGTCGGTCATGATCGACAGGGGGCGCGACATGCTAGAGCGCGCCGGCCGGCTCACGATTCTCTACATCGAGTTCGTGCGCTACTCGAAGCTCGAGGAGATCTACGGCTGGCAGAAGCTCGACGAAGTCCTGCAGACCACCGCCAACGCGGTGCGGGTCTTCTACGACAGCCAGAGGGAGAAGGAAGAAAGTCTCGTGATGGTGTCGCACACCGGCGACGACGACTTCATCTTCTTCACGGATCTGCAGGCGATCCCGGCCGAGGTCGAGCGGCGCGTCAACCAGATCGTGGAGGATCTCGAGGCGCACATCCGCACTCAGCTGGACGAGACGCATGGCGAAGACATCGCGGGCCTCTTCAGCATCTATGTCGGCGCGACCACCATCTTCCGCAACCCGAAGATCCGCACGGAGCGGCTGATCTACCGCGGAATCCGTGAGGCCGCGCAGGCGGCCCGCAGCGTCGAGCACCGCGAGCGGAGCCGGAAGGTCACGGACCTGAAGACGATGCTGCGGGAGGGGGCGGTGGAGATCGAGTTCCACCCGATCGTGGTGACCGACACGCAGGAGGTGTACGGTTACGAGGCGCTGGCCCGCGGTGGGATCAAGGGGATGCGCTCGCCGGAGGTGATGTTCGGGGTCGCGGAGGAGGCGAATCTGATCTGGGAGCTTTCGCGCCTCTGCCGGCAGCGCGCCATCGAAGGGATCCCCACGCACCTCAACTCCGAGCAGTACCTGTTCCTGAACATCGACCCGCACGATTTCCGGGATCCGACCTTCCGGTACCTGGACATGGAGGAGCTCGGGATCGATCACCCGGAGCGAATCGTGCTCGAGATCACCGAGCGCACCGCCATCACGGATTATCCCGCCTTCCAGGAATATCTCAAGGTCTTCCGCGAGCAGGGATTCCGCTTCGCCGTGGACGACGCGGGCTCTGGCTACGCGGGTCTTGGGAGTATCGCGAATCTCTCCCCCGACTTCATCAAGCTCGACATCTCCCTGATCTCAGGGATCGACACGAACTTCATGAAGCAGAACCTGGTGGAGACCATGGTGAACTTCGCCAATGACAACGGGATCAAGGTGATCGCGGAAGGTGTGGAGCGGGAGGACGAGTACGAGACGGTGAAATCGCTCGGCTGTCACTTCACCCAGGGCTTCCTCTTCCACCAGCCTCGATTCATGACGCAGCCCACCCAGCCCGCGGGGCACTGAGCGCCGACTGGCATGAGGCTGGCGAATCCTGCTCGGTTCCGAGACTTCATCTCCCAACCCAGCGAGGCGCATGGCAACTCCCGCCGAGCCGAATGACGGCCTCATAGCTGGCGACTCGGCGGAGAGACCGACTGAGATGCTGGAGCCCGCGCGCGAGCTGCGGGAGCTGCTGCTCACCCGCAGGGGTGAGCGCCATGCGGTCGCGATCCAGGACTTTCCCGACCCGGACGCGATCTCCTCCGCGCTCGCTTACCGCGAGATCGCCCGTGTCTTCGACATCACCACCGACATCCTCTTCGAAGGGCTCATAAGCCACCCGGAGAACCTCGCGCTGGTCAACCTGCTCGAAATAGAACTCACTCCATATTCCGAGTCCGTCGCGCTCGACGGATACGACGCCGCCGTCTTCGTCGACAACCAGGGTACGACCACCCGGCTCACGGGACGGCTGAAGGAGGCGGGCGTGCCAACGCTCGTGATAATCGATCATCACGACCCGCAGGACGTCCTCGACCCGGTCTTCGCCGACATCCGCTCCGTCGGCGCGGCGGCCACGATCCTCGTGGAGTACCTCGAGAGCGGCGTGTTCTGCGACTTCGACGCTACGAATCCATCCCATACGAACCTGGCGACTGCCCTGATGCACGGGCTGTACAGCGAGACGTCCGGCCTGGTCCGTGCGGGTCGCGCCGAGTACCGCGCGGCGAGCTACCTGACCAGCTACGTCGATGTGGATCTGCTGGAGCGCGTGCTCTGCGTGCAGAAGTCCCGCGGGACCATGGACGTCATCCAGACCGCGCTCGCCGACCGTACCATTCGCGCGGGATTCTCGCTCGCCGGCGTGGGCTTCGTCCGCTGGGCGGATCGCGATGCGATCCCGCAAGCGGCGGACTTTCTTCTCACCGAGGAGAACGTCCACACGGCGATCGTCTACGGTCTGATCACCGCGGAAGATGGACGAGAAGTGGTGTC
>JAHWJV010000264.1 GCA_019348265.1 Gemmatimonadota bacterium | reverse complement strand
TGTAGGCCGCGGCAAGCAGCGCAATGGCGACGTAGATGGCCAGGAACCATGGCCCGACATAAGCCGCGATCACCGCTCCCCCCAACTGGAGCAGCATTGAAAAGGCGAGCAGGCCCGGCGGCACCGCAGGCGGGTGCAACATGCCGCTGACCGGCCCCTCGTCTTGGTCATAGGCCGAGTTGAACGCGGTGATCACGGTGTAGAGGCAGAAGTGAAGGGCAATGAAAGCCGCGGCCCAGCTCGCTCCGCTCCATGGTGGGCCTGCTGAAGGATGTGCTCCTGAACGACGTGCCGGGTCTGACCGCCAGCGCTACTCCGTACGTCCGCGGCGGCCACGTCGGCGTGGCGCTCTCCAAGACCGGGCAGCTAGAGGTGGACACCACTGTGCTGAAGTCAGCGCTCGCAACCAACTTACCGGGCGTTCTCAACCTGTTCGCCTCCGCGGGCGTCGCGAGCGACGGGGTGGTCGCGTACAGCAACTCTACGGCGAATACCAAGCCCGGCACATACGCCGTCAGCATCACCGCTGCCGCAACCCGAGCGAGCCACACGGGCAGTGACCTCGGCGCGGCCTTCACGTACAGCGCGAGCGATGGCGTATCGGACACGCTCTCGATCACCGATTCGTACTCCGGTGTGACCACCGCGTACGTAGTCCGGCAGGGCGAGGACCTGAGCACGATCGTTTCCGAGCTGAACACCGCTTTCGGCAACGCCTCGATGTCGCTGACCGCCGAGCTCGCCGGAAACTCGCTCCGGATCGAAGGCACCACTTTCGGGAGCACACGCACCCTCTCCATCGTCGGGACCGAGGCGACCGCCCGGCTTGGCCTCGCCGCGGGCACGTACGCCGGCGCCGACGTGCAGGGGACGATCGGCGGGTACTCCGCCGCGGGCAACGGCCAGCTACTCACGGGCGCAGCGGGTTTCGACACGGAGGGGCTGGCGATCACCTATGCGGGAACGGCGG
Organism: Gemmatimonadota bacterium; assembly: GCA_019348265.1. Classification (GTDB taxonomy): domain Bacteria; phylum Gemmatimonadota; class Gemmatimonadetes; order Longimicrobiales; family Longimicrobiaceae; genus JAHWJV01. The sequence goes on along the minus strand of JAHWJV010000264.1, from coordinate 4,358 downwards.
CCAACGCGAACGCCGGAACGATTCGCTTCTCCCTCGGGCTCGGGGGCGAGATGCACGCCGCGGCAAACCTGCAGTCGCGCGTCGGGGACGGCTCCGTTGTCCTTCAGACGAACGTGCTGGGGCGTTCGATTGACTTGCTCAAAGATCGGCTGGAGAACATTCAGTCCCGGCTCGACATCCGCCGTGAGGCCCTGATCAAGCAGTTCACGCGAATGGAGGCGGCGATGTCCCGCTTCCAGGCACAGTCGAACTCCCTCGCACCGCAGCTCGCCGCCCTCACGGGCCAGCCGAGACGATGAGATCTCCCGTATGATCCCCGCTCCGCCCCTCCACCGCCTGGACGGCGAGGCTCGCGTCGTGGAGGCCCTGCTCTCCCGGCTTCGTTCCGCCACCGAGTGCGCCATCGACGCGCTCCGGTGTGCGGACTCTGCTGCATTGGAGACCGCGCTCGACGCGCGCGGAGCACTCCTCGTAGAATCGGGCGCCGCGATCGCAGCATTGTCGCTGACACGGAGCGAGCTGGCGCCGTCCGACCCCGAGACCGTCCGTGCCAGCCTGCGGGGTACGGCGCGAATCGCAGGGGAATTGCGGGCGCTGGAGTCCAACCTGCGAGTCGCCCTTTCCGCGGTGCACGAGCAGGCGCGGATGGAGCTTCGCGCGCTCGAAAAGCTCGATGCGCAGACCTCGAGGTACCGTTCCAGTGGGCAGCCGCACGGCGGCGGCGTGGACCTGACCGGGTGACGCGCGATTCTTCAGAACAGGTGGCGGCGTGCCGAGACTCATTTGAGTCAGACGAGTCGTCACTCGCCACCCGATCGCGATCAAACATGACCTACTCTTCGCAAACGTCCGGGTACCTCGCGAACGACATCATGAGCCGCCGACCTGAATGGCTCGTTCCGCTGCTCTACGAGCACCTGCTCGTGAGCCTTCAGCGGGCCGGCGTCCAGATCACGGCGCGCGACTTCGAAGGGAAGGCGAAGAGCCTGGACCGGGCGTCCGCGATCATCGCCGAGTTGCTCGGTTCACTCGACCACGAGAAGGGCGGTGAGATCGCTGCACAGCTATCGTCCCTCTACGCCTTCTTCACTGTCGAGATCCTGAACATCGGCCGCACCCTCGACCAGGACGCGCTCGGCCGGTTGGTGGAGTTGATCTCGGAGCTCCACGGCGCCTGGGTTGCCGCCGCGGAGCAGGTCGCCCCCCGCGCTTCGGTTGCCGCGGCCCCGCGGCCTGTGATGCAGCTCGCATGAACGCCTACTGGGCGCGCGAAGCGCCGGCCCTGGAGAGACGCGAGCGCGAGCGCAGCAGCCATCTCCACAAGCTCGCCCGCTGCGTCGATCTTCTCGCCGAGGAGCTCGACGCGCTCGATCTCGGCGACCTACCGCGCTTGCGCGACGTCGCCGAGAAAAGGGCCACCGCCGAGGCAGAGCTCCGCTCCGCTGCTCGGGCCGAGGAAGGCACTCCCTTCCACGCCATCTACACCGAGGCGGTCACTGAGGCGCTGCAGCGTGTGGACGAGTGGAAAGAGCGGGAGCGGCTCACCCGTGACGAGCTCACGCACCTCCGGGACGAGTCTCTCACCCTCGTCCGATCGATTCCGCAGGGTTCACATGGCGGAAGGTACCCCGTTCTCGACGAAACCGGCGGTCACCTGAACGTGCGCCTCTGAGCGGGTTCGCGACGCTAAAGTTTTCCGGGGTAGCGTCCGATAATTATTTGCAACAGGAGGAACCACCTATGAGAATCACTAGTACCGCGGCCGACTTCATTCGGCCGGATCAGACGCGGGAGACCCAGCGCAGCACGGACGAGGGCCTGGCCAAGAAGGCCGCCTCCCAGCCGGCTGCCAAGGTCGAGCGCAGTGACAAGGTCGAGATTTCCGAGGCGGCTCGTCAGCTCGCCGCGACGGGCGGTCTCGCCGAGGGTACATCCGTACGCGGGGATCTCACCCCGGAGCGCGTCGCCGCGATCCGCGAGAACATCCTCAAGGGCGCGTACAACTCGGTAGACGTGGTGGATCAGGTCGCCCGTAAGATGCTCGCGAGCGGCGACATCTAGTCGCTGATCACCATGCATACGCAAAGCACAGCCGAGCGCCTGTATGATTTCGAGGCAACGCTCCGGCTGGTCGACAATGCTCTCGACGAGCTCCACGTCTTGGGCGGGGAGCTCGGCGGAGGGGAGAGTGAAGACTTCTCCCTGCTGGCTGACGGAATGGACGCCGAGGTCTCGGATCTCGCCCCGCTGCGTGCGTTTCGCGAAGTGCAGGAAGGGTTGAACTCCCTCCGTCACAGCCGCGCCGTCCTGGAGCGGACGTCGGAGGAGAAGCACCCCGCGCGTGAGCAGGAGACACCGGCCGGTCCGGGCGTCTCCGCTACCGATGCCCTCGGTGGGCTCGACCGCGCGCTGCTGCTGGTGGACCGCTTCGAGGCCGAGCGGTCAGACCCCACGGAACAGGCGAAGCTCTTCCAGAGCATCCGCGAAGAGATCCGCGTCGCCATGACGTGCCTGCAGATGCACAACGTGACCGAGCAGCAGCTGAGCTACGCCTCCAGCATTCTTCTCGACATGGACGGCAGGCTCACCCAGCTTTCCCAGATGCTGGATCCATACGGAGCGAGATAGAGAAGAGGCTATCGGCTATCGGCTATTGTCCCCCGCCCCACACCTCGTGGAGCGGGGGACTTTTTTCGCGGAGCCCTCCACCCGGCGCGGCCCTCACCCTGGTGAGCGCCTAATTGACGACTGAAGGCTAAAGACTGACGACTGAAGACTGGTAGCTGATAGCTGATAGCCCCCTACGCAATCGCCCGCGACGCGGCTGCCGCGGCGGTCTTCCCACAGCCCTCCGCGAGAATGTCCAGTACAGGGCGGAGGGGGACCGCGACCTTCCGTGCGGTGGAGAGCACGGACTGCTGCAGCTCCTCCATCTCCGCGAGGGTCAGCTCCGGGTTGACGAAGAGGATCACGGGGAGGGCGCGGAGGCTGCTGCGGGCTCTCATCCGGGCGATGGTGGCGATGCCGTCGAGGCCCGGCATGACCAGATCGAGGAGCGCTACGTCGGCCTCGGCGAGCATCATGACCTCCAGCGCTTCCTCGCCGTCGGCGGCGGCGCGCGCGGTGCAGCCGGCGGCGGCGAGCGCCTCGCCGAGAATGCGTCGCAGGTCCGGGTCATCCTCCGCGATCACCACCGCGCACCCGGCAGTCCGGGACGCCGCCCGGCGCACTGCCCTGGACACCCGGTCCAGCGATACGGGCTTGCTCAGCACCGCGAAAGTGCCGAGATCCATGGCCATGTCGGGGTTCTCCTCGTCCGAGACCAGGAGTACCGTGGGAATGGTGTCGGTGCGGATGTCCTCGCGCAGGGCGGAGAGCGCGCGCCAGGCACTGTACTCGGGAGCGCCGGCATCCAGCGCGATCAGATCCGGCGACTCGCGCCGCGCCAGCGCGACCAGACGAATGGGGTCAGTCGTGCCGATGATGCGGACGCGCCCGGTGGCGAGCGCCTGAAGGTGGAGCAGGTTCTCGTCGTCGCGAACCAGGGCGACCACGGTCGAGGAGAGCTCCCCGTCGCCGTCGGCGCGGGTCTGCGCGCCCGCCACGGGGAGCTCCACGATGAACTCCGATCCGACCCCGCTCTCGCTCTCCACCCGCACGTCCCCGCCCATCAGCCGCGCCAGGCGCCGCGCGATCGGCAGCCCGAGCCCCGAGCCGCCGCGGCCATCCAGGCTGACGAAGCGGGCGAACACCTGCTCGCGTGCCTCCTCGGCAACTCCCGGACCGTCCTCCGCCACGACGACCCGTACGGCCGAAGGCCCCACGTCCAGGATGACGCGAATGCGTGAGGCGGCGTGCCGGCAGGCGTTGTCGCCCAGGTTGCTGAGGATCTCCTGGCAGCCCGCTGCGTCGAGCAGCAGCGGTCCGGTCGGCGGGTGCCGTACCTCCAACGCGACGTCCAGGTCCGGGGACAGCAGGCTCAGCCGCTCCACCTCGTCAGCGCAGAGCCGGACGAGGTCGACCGGGACGATCGGCGCCGACAGGCCCTGGTCGAGCCGGGCGATCTGCAGCAGCGAGGAGATCAGCCGGGCCGCGCGGGAGGTCTCCCGCACCATCGTGGCGAGCAGCCGGTCTGCGTCCTCCGGCTCCGCACCGCGTAACAGGGTCTCCGCGCAGGCCCGAATTCCGGCCATGGGCGTGCGCAGCTGGTGCGCGGCGTCGGCGAGGAAGCGACGGGTGGCCTCCTCCGACAGGCGCGCCTCGTCCGCTGCCACCTGCAGGGCCACCAGGCTGTTGTCGAGAGTCTCGGCCATCCAGCGCTGCTCGGTGACGTCGCGGGCGATCGAGGCGACTGCGAC
>JAHWJV010000263.1 GCA_019348265.1 Gemmatimonadota bacterium | reverse complement strand
CCGGCCGCGTCCGCTGTCGAATCGGAGCGCTGGGCGCAGCCCACTCCGATCATAGAGGTGAGGATGGTCAAGACCGAAAGGATTCTCGTTGCGCGCATGGGGTCGTCCGAAGATGGTTTGAAGAGAGCCATTTGTACCAAACGCCGCCCTCTGCTGCAAGTATGGTGCGGACCCGCTCGGAGTACTCAGCTGATGCGAGCGGGCGAAGCTGCTTTGCGCGTGGTCACCCGATTCATGGCGCCATTGCTGCGATGAGAGCCTCCGCGTTCAACCGCCGTTGCGTGGTACCGTGGCGCCAGCTTCAAGAACCTGCACCCCCACCAGTGCTGACGGCGATGAGTGAACGGCCAGAAGAGCGGGGCGGGAGCGATCGTTTCGCAGCAGACCGCGCGGCATACCCGCTCAATGACGAACCGGTCCTTCCGGACCGGTCCGGACGCATTCCTGAGCGAGCACGAGTCGTCGCGCCCCGGGGGAAGGATCGCCACACCGGCACGATCATCGACAACCAGGGCCCGGCGTACCTCGTTCGCTTCGACGACGGCGCCGAGGCGTGGTACGACCGCGCGAGTATCGAGCGCGACAACCCGGATGTGGCGCAGTGATGGATCCGCCAGTGCCGCCCCGGTTCGAGTCGCGCCGCAGTGCGCGCCGGCTTGTCCCGCCATCCGGACGGATGGCTCACGCATCTCGGCGGCGCATCCACGAACCGCTTCCATGACCGAGACATTACGTCATCGGTACGCTGATGCGAACGGGATCCGCATCCACTTGGCGGAGGAGGGCCGAGGTCCGCTGGTTCTCCTGCTGCACGGGTTCCCGGAGTTCTGGTACGGCTGGCGGCGGCAGATCCCGGCGATTGCCGAGGCGGGCTTCCGGGCGGTCGCGCCGGACCTGCGTGGGTACAATCTCAGCGACAAGCCGCGCTCGCTACGCGAGTACCGGATGGAGCTGCTGGTCGACGACGTGGTCGGTCTGGTCGAGGCGCTCGGCGAGCGGGAGGCGATCCTGGTGGGTCACGACTGGGGCGGGGTGATCGCGTGGTACGCCGCGATGCGGTATCCCGAGATCGTGCGACGGCTGGTGATCCTGAATGGGCCGCACCCGGTCGCGTTCTCGCGCGAGCTGCGACGCCTCTCATCGCAGGTGTGGCGCTCCTCGTACGCGGGCTTCTTTCAGCTTCCCTGGCTCCCCGAGACGTTCTGGCGCGCGAACGGCTTCGCGATGCTACGCCGCGCCATCCGGAACGGACCGGCGGACAGCGAACAGGAGGCCGACGCGTATATCGAGGCCTTCTCTCACCCTGGTGCCCTCACGGGCGCATTGAACTACTACCGCGCGGCACCACGCTTCCCGCTTCCAGCCGTGGAGATCGACAGCCCCACGCTCCTGATCTGGGGAGAGCGCGATCCGTTCCTGGTTTCGGAGCTGGCGAGCGGACTGGAGCCTTGGGTACCCGGGATCCGCGTGCAACGCCTGCCGGACGCCACCCACTGGCTGCACCACGAGCAGCCTCAGAGGGTCAACGAGCTGATCGTCCGCTTCTGCCGCGGGGACACGTAGCCGGAACGGGTCGAGGAGGGCGTACGGTTCTGGGCGCACGCTGCGGGCGCGGGGCGTTCCCGGCCACCGGGCCGGTTGATTGCGCCGCCCGGCCCGGTTCAAGCAGTTTACGGCGGGGCGCAGCTTTTGCTTTTGACCGGCTCCGCCGTTACTCCTATACTCGTACTCGCTGTGCCGAAACCGGAACCGGGGGTTGTGATGTCGAAGGAGATGGGTGCGTGCTGCGACTGCGACTGCTGCTCGGATGGGTGCTGCGGCGGCGATTGCTGCTAGCACGCCCTGGGAAGCGGTAAGCGGACGGCCACCCTTGCAGGTGGCCGTCGTCATTTAGCCCCCTGTTTCTTTCCTCTAGCCAGGCTGCGCCCACCGCCATTCCCGCACCCTCCTTCTCCATGACTCCCTCCGAAACCACCGCCCTCCGCGCGGAGCTCCGGCTGGCCCTGCACGACCTTTCCGACCTCCTTCTGGAGGGCGGGAACCACCGCCACGTCATCCTCGACGGGATCCGGCACGCGTGGATCCTTGCCGACCTGGCGGACGTGGGTGACGGGGTTCTGCGCGCCCTGATGAGCGATCTGCAGCGGAAGCTCGCGGACCGGCCAGCGGACGTGGACCGGGCCCACTTCGCTCGCCACATGACGGGAGCGGCGGACCAGCTCTGAACCGCCGGACCGCCGGCGGGTACTGAGCCGCCGTCTACCCGCCGAAGATGGGGTAGAGGAACAGGCCGCTGGTTGCGGCGGCGAGGACGATGAGCGGCTCAGGGACCTTCTTCCAGAGCAGCGCTACCGTGATCACCGCCAGGAGCGCGGTGGGGAGGTCGATGATAGACCGGCGGCCGAGCACCACGACGGCCCCGCTGATCGCTCCCACCGCGGCAGCGGTGACTCCCAGCACGAAAGCGGCGATGTCTGGGCGTTTTCCATAGCGCTTGAAGTACGGCGCAGGGAGGATCGTGAGAAGGTAGGCCGGGAGAAAGGTGGCCGTCGCCGCCACGGAAGCTCCGGCCAGGCCTGCGAGCAGGAAGCCGATGAACGCGGTGGTGATCACTACCGGGCCGGGGGTGATGAGCGCCACCGCGACCGCGTCGAGGAACTGCTGATCGGTGAGCCAGCCCCGCTCCTTCACCACTCCTCCGTATAAAAACGGAACGATCGCGAGCCCGCTGCCGAAAACGAATGCGCCGGCATAGGTGAAGAAGAGAAAGATCTGCCCCAGAAGCCCGGCGCTCACTGGCGCGACAGACAGTGCCGGTAGCGCCGGCGCGATCGCGAAGCCCGCCAGCTCCCTCGAAGCGCGCCATCGTTTCGGTGGAGCTTTGACCAGCCAGAACAGCACCCCCGCCGCGAGGAAGAGGAGCACCTCTTCGGATTCGGTTATGATCGTCACCAGCGCCGCCGTCAGGTAGATCCCCCACAGAACGCGGTCGCCGCCGAGCGTCTTCCGGGTCAACTTGAAGGCGCTCAGCGCGATGATGCCGATCACTGCCGCGCCGACCGCGTAGAACACGGCCTGCACCCAGGATAGTCCGCCGTACGCCAGATACGTCCACCCCAACGCCACCACCATGACGAACGAAGGAAGGACGAACGCGAGACCCACGAGGGTCGCGCCCAGGACCCGGTAGTGCACATATCCCAGGTAGATGGCTAGCTGAGCGGCGAGCGGGCCCGGAGCGAGCTGCGAAAGCGCCAGGCCGTCCCGGTACTCCGACTCGGGAATCCAGCCGCGCTCCTCCACCAGGTCACGCCGCATGTACTCGATCAGAGCCACCGGGCCGCCGAAGCCGATCGTGCCGAGCTTCAGGAAGTAGACGACGAGCTGCTCGAGCGTATATGTGGGTACCGCCACCCCGGTCCCGGGAGCGGCGGGATGCGGCGTCGGCATCCGGAGCGGTTCGGCCTTGGCGATCGGTCGTTCAGCGCGGGGTCTGACTAGCTGTGCGGTCGAGCGCAGTCCGTAACCCCCTCGCGAGCTTCAGCGCGTCGTCATTCGCCCAGAAATGCATGAAGAAGAGGCGCGGCTGCTCGTCGGTGAGGTGATTGTGCAGCTCTACGATCTCGATCCCGTTCTCCCGCAGCGCCCGGATCACCGGGTCCACCTCGGCTGCCGTCATGACGAAGTCGCCGTTGATGGCGGCCTTGCCACCCCCGCTAGGCTGGAAGTTGAGCACCGTCGCCAGCCCCATGGACGGCGGCACCTCGATTCCCATGGAACGGATCGTTTCCGACCGCGGTACGCTCACCTGGTACACCCCTCCGTTCACCCGCCCCGCGTGGCCGAGCGCTGCCCGGATGGCGGCGGTGTCCAGGGCGATGGCGGTTGCCGCCGCGGGAGCGGGGGCGGCTTTCGGGGTGCCCGTCAGCTCCAGCGCGGAGCGCACCACCTCGGCGATTCTCGCCGGGTCTCCGTGGGCATGCACGTGCGTCCACCAGAGGGCGGGCGAGTGCTGCGGCAGGTGCTTGTGGACCGCGGTCTGGCCGACGCCCCCCTGCTGGAGCCGAGCGATGACTCGGTTGTACTCCTGCTCCGTGAGGACGAGGTCGCCCATCGCCACCGCCTGACCGGGACCGGTGGCTTTGAAGGCGAGCCAGGAACCGAGCGACAGCGCCGGCCGGATGCGCACCCCGCGCGCGGTAACGGAGAGGTCGCTCCTGGGCATGTTGAAACGGTACACGTCCCCCGGCATCATGGAACCGGCGCGGCCCATCGCCGCATCCACCGCTCGCCAGTCGATCGACGCGGAGGGCGGCAGCTGCTGGGCGGAGGCACCAGCGACCCCGGTGAAGATCTCCAGCCCGTGGGCCAGCATCCCGGCGAGCAGGAGAATGCGTGTGGTTGCCTTCATTGTCGCCCCAACTGCTAGAAGTTTTCCCCGCGGTTACGCGGTAAAGGAGCGCAGGCCGCTCTCGCTCCGCCGGGGGCGCATCGCGGAGGGTCCTGTGTCACAGGAATCCGAGACCGAACAAAAAGAACCCCCAGCAGAGCGTGCCGGCCGTCAGCGCCACGAGTCCGAGCGTCCGCTTGTGCTGCAGATGATACCACAGGTAAAGGCCACTCGCAACGAGCACGATGAGCCCCAGGGCAATCGCGTCCATGGCTACGATCCAGACGGTAGTGAGCCACCAGTCGCGCCGCTTTTCGGGCTCGCCGATCTTCACGCCGGTGAAGTGGTGTAACGCGCTCATGATGCCCCAGACGTTCACCTCGATCTGCTTCACCTCGGCACGCCCGGTGGCGAGGTTCGCCTCTACATCAAAGACGTGTCCGGGCCTCCCCACCTGGAACGCGAACTCGTCTCCCCTGCCTTTCCTCTCGGTCCGGTTCACCTCACCGGACAGCCCGAGTTGCCTCATCAGATCCTTGGCGACCGCGAGATCGCCGGTGGCGGTCGGAACTTCGATCGCTCGTGTCGCGGTCGACTCCTCCCGGTCCGGCCAGTAATCGGCGAACTCCCACTTTCCATGGTTCAGCACGAGGCCCGATATGGAGAAGAGCCAGATGAAGAGAAGGAAGTAGAGCCCCAGGTAGAAGTGCAGCCGGCGGGTCCAGCTCCAGACGACCTTGGCGCTGTCCCGATTCAGCCGGCTGCCGACGTCCGGTGCCGCGTTCGTCGGTTCACTTTCCATGTTCAGGAGATGAGGGCGAGGACAATGATCACGAAGGAAAGCGCGCCAGAGCCAAGCAAGATCAGGCCGGTTCTGCGCTCCGACCTGAGCACGGACCAGAGGTAAACGCCGGTCGCGGTGACGAAGAGGATGAGATAC